>JAAXPZ010000028.1 GCA_012329065.1 Sulfurovum sp.
TGGGTCGAAAGGCAATGTTTTTATTTGTTTGATTGTTTTTCATGAGGAGATTATAGCTTATTGCAGTTTTAAGTAATAAGCTATACTCAATATTTGAAGATTTATATTGCAAATAGAATAATTATCCAATACCCTAGCTTGATATTGTCAGATTATGTTGTGATTAGCACACCTTATTAGATAGCCTGTTTTACTGCTGCTGATAATAAGTTCTGGAATAGTTATTTTTCTTATACGATAAACAAGTGAACGCAAGGCTTGTTCTGATCTTTGTGCTTCCCAGAGTGCTTCGAGTATGGTATCAGTGTGTATCGTATTATTTTTATGTTTGCAAAGTAGATCTATAAGCTTAGTGGCCTGTGGCCCTAAGACGATCTCATTGGATCTGTATGAGAGAACTTGGGTATGGGTATTATAGTTGTGTTCTCCCGCAAGTGCAAGCATAGCGGAGTCATGAGAAGTTAATTTTTCTTCTGCCTGGTTTAAATTTTTGCTAATTTGCGCTCTAAGTAGGGCAAGTGTAGCAAGTATTTCTTGATCTCTGTAGGGTTTAAGCAGGTAGCCAAATGCATTTGAGTCAATGGCATAATCTACCATTTCTTTGTCAGAATATGCAGTAAGAAAAATGATGCGGATATTGGGATTATTGTGGTTTATCTTTACTGCTGCATCACAGCCTGAGATGTTGTCTGCAAGCATGATGTCCATTAGTATGACATCTGGGTTTGCTTTTTTAGCTATCTTAATCGCTTCTGTACCTGTTTCTACGGTTTCAAGCACTTCGTACCCCTCAAGTTCAAGCAGACGTTTGAGATAATTTGCAGGGATGACTTCATCCTCAACGATAAGAATCTTCATGCTATATCTCCTTTAAAAGTGATTTCATATTTGAGACCCTTTTGATAGACTATGCTTAGTTCTGCTTTGAGTTGTTTGACAGACATTTTGATAAGGTTTTGTCCAAAACCACTTTGTGCTTCTTTCATGCCAGCACCATTGTCTTTGTAGATGAGTTTATACTCATATTCATGCTTTTGTAGGTGTATACTTATCACCCCAGTTTTATCTGGAAAGGCGTACTTAATAGAATTGGTCATCAGCTCATTGATGATGATACCAAATTGTATCATTGACTCTATACTTAACTCTAAAGATACTATGTCAATATCTAGGTTTACATTGTCATGGTTTGACTCTGTAATGAGTATATGTTCAGAGAGTTTTTGGATGTATGTTTTAAAGTTTATATTTTCTAAGTCGTCACTTTTATAAAGTATTTCATGCACCATAGCGATAGACTCTATGCGTAGCTTATTTTGGTTTATGAGCTTGTGTACTTCTTTATTATCACTTTCAAGTCTTTCTAACCCCAAGATGGAGGCAACGATGTTGAGGTTATTCTTGACTCTATGGTGTATCTCTTTGAGTAAAAATACTTTTTGTTCATTGGCTTTTTTAAGTTCTAGGTATGACTTTTTTATGGATTGGTTATAGACTAAGCTCAGACCCAAAACAAAGAAGAAGAGTAGAAAAAAGGAAACAAGAAAATTGGTATCATTGAGGTAGTGGTATTGCGACTTGTGTATAAAGCCATAAAGCATCACAAGAAAGAAAAGCCCCAGAAAAAATGCACCATGATAGAGAAAATCTTTGTGCTCTAGCAAGATGGAACCAGTAAGAGGCACAAGGAGTATAAGTAAAATATGCAAGCTGTATTGGAAGTAAATTATAAAAGTAAAAATGACAATACTAGACAGCCAAAACAAGCGAATAACAGTTAGGGAAAAATGACGCTCCTTTTCATAATCTCTAATGATAAAATACCCTATAGAAAGAGCAATAGCATCTATGAGAGTGATGATGTATTCTTGTGTATACATACGTAAAATAGCAGAGAACACTGCACCTAGTATGAAAATAAGCAAGACACCATAAAGGTATTGTTCTTTAGTGGAAGTATAATTTTTTTTATTTAACATAAATTTTCTCGCAGCATAAATGATTATATCATAATCAAACAGAACGCTCACGTCATTTTTTTTGGTTAAACTTTAGGTACAACTTATAAAAGGAGTTCCTCATGTTAGACAGTAAATATTTAAGAGTGATACTAGTAGGGTTAGCGTTTATGCTACTTGGCTGTGGTTCTAGTAAAGATGATAAAAAAGTAACCACAGACCCCATGGTAAACCCTCAACCCATACCCAAGGTCATCACTAAGACCATAACGCTAAACCCTACAAAAAAGAACATCATACAGCTAGAAGGGAAAGATAATGACCTGATGGAGTTACGCTTTGCAGAACAAGCATTGTTTGCATATGAGCAAGACAAGTTAGATGTAAATATAACTTTGACGTATGAAGGGGACACACTAGTAGGGTTTAGTGCAGATAAAGACTTGGTATTTTCCAAACCCGTATATATCTCTTTTGATGCAGCTTCACTTAAAGACAATACACGCTTTTTGGAGTACATACATGCTAGCGATACAAGCAAGAACTATTTTTTACCTTTTAGCATAGAAGGAGATAGTATCGTCTATGAGTTTAGCCATTTTAGTAAATATGTGTTTCATTCTAATGATGTGCAAGACAAAATAAACGTAGTCACATTACGTCTACAAACACTCAATAATGTTACAGATAAAAAGGGTGGGCTGAAGTCCATAGAACAACAGATAAATGAAGTCTATAGTCTTATTTCTATCATAGGCATCAATGACGCAAGTACAGCTTCTAACCTACAAGGAGAAGCAAATGATGTAGTCATAGCGTATGGTACGGCATTTATTGATGAAACTAGCTATACAGGTATGGTACTGCAAGGCAATTGTATGCATCCAAGTTTGATAGACTATATCAATGAGCTGATATATAACGGAAGCGTCATCGCTGCTCTAGGTGCTAGTGAAAACAGCCTCAGTAAAAGTTTAGCGTATATTCAAGATGCGGCAGATGCTTTCTTGGATATAAATACAACAAAATTTTGTACATCTCCAGATGGTATGAGCAATTATGACTCTTGTGGTGTAGACATAGCAGAAAAACTTGTTGCTTTAGGAGACGGCTCAGGGACAGGTTCACTTATACTTTCTCAGGTAGAAGATGCAAAGCCAATTATGCATAATGGTTTAAAATACTGTAAAGTCATTTCTCCACACACAAAAAAAGTGTGGTTAGACAGAAACATGGGAGCATCACAAGTATGTAGTGCATTTAATGATGCATCATGTTATGGAAATTCCTATACTTGGGAGGAGGCAGTTTGCCCTGTAGGGTTTAGGCTGCCAAGTATCGATGAATTGGTTGCAGACACATTAAGTAATGGTGTAATAGACAGCCAAACAGCCTTTGAAAATTTTTTGAAACTTCCCTCAGCTGGTAGCAGTAATCCAGTGTCAGGTAAGTTTTTTTATGTAGGTGTATGGGGTTATTTGTGGTCAGGCACAGTAGATCCAGTTAGTGATACTCTAGGTATACTCTTTTATGATCATCACACTGGTTCTCCAGACGGTGGTTCAGCTCAAAGTCATTTCTTTCGTTTTGGTGGAATTTCAGTACGGTGTATAAAGAATTAGATTATGTATTAATGAAAACGAAAAAGTGTGAGGTCTTTGATAAAACAGAACGCTCACGTCATTTTTTTTAGCTAAACTATAGGCACAACTTATAAAAGGAGTTAAGAAATGAAAAAAACAACATTGTCACTCGTAGCGATATGTGTATTATCTAGTATCTCTTATGCAGGGAAAATGTGGCTATACCTGATGTCATACCAGTAGCAGTAGAACCTAGCATGGATGTAGGAGGGCTTTATGTCGGGATTGGTGCTTCAAAAATGAGCCTTAGAAATGACTTAAGTGAGGAAGAGTTTAGCTCTGTAGGTGTGATGCTGCAGCTAGGGTATCAGCTGACTGATTATCTGGCCATAGAAGGACGATACACTAAAGGTGTGGGCGACTTAAAGTATGACCGTGGCATCACAGCAAACCCAGATTATGATGACTACGATGGGGACTTCTCAAATATAGGGATATACCTTAAGCCTATGTATGGGGTAGAAGATTTTAATGTCTATGCTTTGCTAGGTTATGGGCAAGTAGAACTGACCAACATTCCTTTAGGGGGAGCAGGTATAAGTGCAGACAGGGCTGAGAGTGGATTTCAGTGGGGGCTAGGTGCATCATATGATGTGTCGGAGTCTGTATCGGTATCTGTAGACTATGTGCGTTTTTACGACGACAAAGGCTTTGACTTTAGAGCTAGTACAGCTGACATAGTCTCTGATGCATGGACACTTGCTGTCTCATATAGATTTTAAAGGAGTCTCAAATGAAAATTAATACATTAAAATTAACGACATATCTTTTGGCAAGCTGTTTGGTATTTACCTTTACTGCATGTGAAGGTGATGGGAAAGATGGCGAAGCTTCTTTTGTCAATATACTTACAGAGGGCAATCCTCCCGTAGCTGAGGCAGGAGCAAACCAATCAGTACTAGCTGGTGATACAGTAACACTTGATGGAAGTGCAAGTACTGACTCAGATGGTACTATCACAAAATATCTGTGGACTATACCAAGTTCAGGAACCAAGGAAGGGATAACAGTCACACAGACACTACCTGCGTCTATAGCTCCTGGTGACTATACTGTGGCACTTACTGTCACAGATAATGATGGTAATACGGACAATGATACCATGACTATCACTGTCATAGACCCTACACCAACAGATGAACCAGTTAATAATACGGCACCTGTGGCTAAAGATGTAAGAGCTTCTCCGGGTGCCATAGGTGGATGTTCCACTTTATCACCGAGAGGTTTTAATTTAGATGCTAGTGATGCTGATGGAGATGCATTAACATACATTATTGTCACTCAACCTGCCTCTGGTACCGTGACGACAGAAGGCGGAGATTTGACACTTTATATGAATACCTCATCGTGTTTAATACCGGAGACAAATTTACCTTTAGTAGAAGATACTTTTACTTATAAAGTGAATGATGGAAAAGTAGATTCAAATATCGCAACAGTGACTTTAGACTTTAGAATTTTTGTACTTTGAACAAAGATTTTAGCCTAGCTATTAAAGCTAGAGGTCATTCCTCTAGCTTTCTAGGGTCAACCAGCAAAAGAGTATGTTAGAGCTACATAATTTGGTGCAAGGAAACTACTTTAGAGTCTCTAGCCTCTCAATTCTGGATTCAGTACTAGGGTGGGTACTAAAGAGCTGCTTGAGTGAAACATCTTTGCCTGTAAACGGATTGATGATGAACATATGGGCAGTTTGTGGATCTGCATCGCGCATAATGGTTCCTCTGGCGTAGTTGTCTAGTTTGGCTAGCGCTGATTGTAGCCACTCTGGGTGTCCTGTCATACGGGCTGCACCCTCATCCGCCATGAACTCCCTGTTGCGACTGACGGTCATTTGGATAATGCTGGCTGCTATGGGCATGAGAATCATGAGTGCTATCATCAGTATAGGGTTTTGTCTCTCTCTGCCTCCTCCAAAAAACATACCAAAGTTGGCAAGCATGGCTATGGCTCCTGCGATGGTTGCAGCTACTGTCCCTATGAGCATATCATAGTGTTTGATATGACTAAGCTCGTGAGCGACTACCGCCTCTACTTCTTCTTCGGAGAGAAGATTGAGAAGCCCTTCTGTGACTGCTACAGCTGCATTTTCATAGTCTCTACCTGTTGCAAAAGCATTTGGTTGCTCCTCTGGTATGATGTAGACTGCTGGCATAGGCAGGTTTGCTCTTTTTGTCAGCCTGTGTACGATGTTGTATAGCCCAGGTGCGGATTGTTCGTCTACTGCTATGGCATTATAGTGCTTGAGAACTTGAGTATCACTGTAGTAGTAAGCATAAAAATTCATACCTACAGCTACTACAAAAGCGATAATCATACCAGTCTGTCCTGCAATCATATTGCCAAACCAGATAAAAAGAAGTGTCAATCCTGTCATCAATGCATATGTCTTAAATTGCTCCATTTATATCTGCTCCATTTACTATTTATATAAATTAATGATAGCTTAGCATTGTAAATAGAGTGTAAACATAAGAGCAGTTTGGATATAATCGCCAACAATTATTACGCCAACAAGGAGATAAAATGGCAGAGCATTTAAATGTATATTATGACAAAGATTGTGATATCAATATTATAAAATCAAAAACAGTTGCAATGATAGGGTTTGGATCACAGGGGCATGCACACGCTGAGAACCTAAGAGATAGTGGGGTAACTGTAGTCGTTGGACTTAGGAAAGATGGATCTTCTTGGAAAAAGGCAGAGGCAAAAGGCTTTGAGGTACTCACTGTAGCAGAGGCGACTGCAAAGGCAGATGTGGTTATGATCCTGCTTCCAGATGAGAACCAAAAAGATATCTACGACAATGAAATAGCAGCAAACCTCAAAGAGGGTGCAACTATTGCCTTTGGTCACGGATTCAATATTCATTATGGACGCATTGAGTCAAGAGCAGATATCAATGTCACTATGATAGCACCAAAAGCTCCTGGGCATACAGTCAGAAATGAGTTTGTCAAAGGTGGCGGTATCCCAGATTTGATCGCTATCCATGCTGACCCTAGTGGTGATACAAAGGCATTGTCACTCTCTTATGCTTCAGCTATAGGCGGCGGTAGAACAGGAATCATTGAGACCACTTTCAAAGACGAGACAGAAACAGATTTGTTTGGTGAGCAAGCAGTTCTTTGTGGCGGTATCACCGCATTAATTCAAGCTGGTTTTGAGACCTTGACAGAGGCTGGATATCCACCAGAGATGGCATACTTCGAGTGTCTTCATGAGACAAAGCTGATTGTAGATTTGATCTTTGAGGGTGGTATCGCTGACATGAGATATTCTATCTCCAACACAGCAGAGTATGGTGACATGGTGTCTGGCTCAAGAGTCATCAACGAAGAGTCTAAAAAGGCTATGAAAGAGATTCTCACAGAGATACAAAATGGTAAATTTGCAAAAGACTTTATCTTGGAGGGGCAGTCAGGCTATCCAAGAATGAATGCAGAGAGAAAAAACCTTAGAGAAACTGGCATAGAAAAAACTGGAGAAAGACTCAGATCTATGATGCCATGGATTAACAAGAATAAAATAGTAGACCAAGAGACAAACTGATTCGTATACGATAAAAACTGAAGAACTCTCTATATAAGGATTTTCTTCAGTTTTCTGCAACTTCATCACTATTTTTTATCACCTTCATAATTCTTTTTTGATAACTATGTGTCCAATCTGTAACATGAAAGATGATTCATAAAATTTAAAATATATTTAATACATATTGCTATAAAATCAAATAAGGTATTCTTGTTTAGAGAGGTACCTTAAATAAAAATACAGGGAGAAGGCAGCGTGGAAAAAAGAATATTTATTATTGAGTATCAGAAAGGTTCGGACAAGGGATTTGATGGTTTTAGACCAGATTCTAAACCTATTTTGATGGCGATTAGAGAGACTACAACACTAGAAAGAGAGATCGTTTTTTATCGACCAAATAAAAAGTATGAGTTGCTCGAATATCTAAAAGAAAATGCTTATGCTGTTATAAGTAGAATCAACCCAGGAAATCTGAAAGAGGTTGATGAATACTTCCAGTTCCTAAAGGCACTATCTAATGTGGGTGTTGAGGTACATACTCACCCAGATGTTATGATAAATCTCGACTTCAAGGATATCTTAGCGAAGCTAAAAGGAACAAAGCTCGGTGACGACGATACCTACTTCTATCATACCTATACAGATTTTGTAAGCAAATTCCCAACAGATTTAGATAAATATGGTATCCGTGTCCTTAAGACTAACTATGGCTCAACAGGAGAGGGTGTTTATCTGGTATCTAAAAAAGAAGATGGCTCTATTTTTACTGTAGAAGCAGTCAATAATGAAAAGTTCTACTTCGATGATATAACAGAGTTCCTGCATAAATTTGAAGCCAACTTTGAGCCCGATAATGAAAATGCAGCATATTTTCAAGGCAAAGCAGGATTTGTAGGATGTAGATACTTGGAGAGAATCGCTGAAGGCGAGATTAGAGTTTTGCTGGTGATGGATAAACTTGTCTCTGTTGTGCATAAGAAGCCACAAGAGGGTGAGTTTTCTGCTACATTATTTTCTGGTGCAAAGTATAACTATGAGTCTCCTGATGATCCAAAGTGGAAAGATGTGGTCAAGCTCACAAAAGATGGGCTAAAAGATATCAAGCCATATCTATCAGGACAAAGCTACCCACTATTGTGGACAATGGACTATATTATGGATTATGATAAAGATGGCAAAGATATTTATGTACTCTCTGAGATCAACTGCTCTTGCGTGGGTATCACAACACAGATGGAGTTTGCCAAAGATGTAGCTAAAGTATTTAAAAAGAAATTCAAGAAATAATATTTATATGGATAGGGAAATCTACTTCCCTATCCATAGTTTCAAGAAACCAACGATCTCATCTTTTACATATGGATTAGTAGTGATGTCATGTTTTGTTTTTGTCAAGATGACTATTTTGGCATGAGCGTAGTTTTTAAGTGCATCTATTCCATTCCCTTGAACTTTGTATATTCTGTTAAAATCTGACTTGCTGGAGAAAAACTCATCATGCGTGCCGATAATATTGAGAAAAGGTTCATCTTTTTTAGTTCCTAGTTTAAAGTTGGTGTAGAAGTATGAACTTTCACAAGAAAAGGCTGTGATGATTCTTCCCCTAAAGGCTTTTGATCTATATATAGCTGCTACTAATCCACCCTCAGAATTACCCATGAGAAAAATATTATTTTTATCTACAAATGAAAGCTTTTTTATCTTTTGGAGGTTGTATTGTATTTCAGCAAGTCGTACTTTGTGTACTTTTACATATTTTTTTTCCTTGACAGGAGAAGAGTATGTTGGTCTATTGCGAAGTTTGTGTGAGTTAGGGGCAAAAAATAATGCACCTACCTGTTCTACGATATATCGTCTATATCTATCACCAGTGTAGAGTCCAGATGAGCCATGCATATAAAGTACTGTTGGGATTTTCTTCTTGAACTCAACATTTGGGTACTGCTCTAAAAACTCATCATAAGTGCCATAAAAGTCATTATCTATGCCTACTACTTCTTTTGGTATGCCTACAAATGCATATTTGAATGTATCTGAAAAGTTGTCGTACTTTTTTAGTGTTTTTTTGATTTTATTCTGCATATCGCATTTTAGTCTTATTTGTTTAATAGCATAATTCTTGCGACCATCTTATCCGATTGTTTCATATATCTCTTTTATTTTTACTGCGTTGTCGTTTATTCTAACCGCCTCTAAAAGTCTTTTCTTGGCTTCGTTGAAACTTTCTCTGTCTTTGGCATGAATAGTACATAGTGGTGTATGTCTATCTATCTTACTGCCTAGATTTATGATGTTCTCTAAACCCACGCTGTGGTCTATCTGATCTTCTGGCTTGATTCTTCCACCACCAAGCCCTACGATACCCATACCTATGGCTATGACATCCATAGATTCTACCAGCCCGCTTTCTTGAGTAAAAATAGGCTCTATTATCTTGGCTTGTGGCAGGTAGCTTTCATATCTATCGCAGAAGTCTGATGGTCCTCCAAGCATAGATATCATCTTGGCGAATATTTCCAAAGCTTTGCCACTTGAGAGAGACTCCTCTAGTTTGACTTTTGCTTCTTTCTCGTCTTTGGCTAGTCCAGAATTGACAAGGGCAGGAATACATAAACCCATGGTGACAGCATGAAGTCTAGGATTGATCTTTTTACCTAAGAGATATTCTACAGCTTCTCTAACCTCAAGAGCATTGCCAGCATTATAAGCTAGGGATTGATTCATATCTGTTAGGATAGCCTGAGTCTTGACTCCAGCGTTGTTGGCTATTTCCACGATAGACATCGCTAATTCTCTGGATAGTTTGTATGTTGGCATAAATGCCCCGCTTCCTACTTTGACATCCATTATGAGACTGTCGAGCCCTTCTGCTAGCTTCTTGGAGAGAATAGACGCAGATATCATAGGAATACTCTCTACTGTTGCCGTCACATCTCTGATAGAGTATATTCTTTTGTCTGCGGGAGCCAGAGAGCTCGTTTGCCCGATGATTGCTACTCCACAATCCTTGACTACCTTTTTAAAGAGCTTGTCATCTGGTAGAACGCTATACCCAGGAATAGATTCAAGTTTATCCAGTGTTCCTCCAGTATGCCCAAGCCCTCGACCAGAAATCATCGGCACAAACGCTCCACAAGCAGAAAGCATAGGTCCAAGCATCAACGATACCACATCTCCTACACCACCTGTAGAGTGTTTGTCCACTATTGGACCATTTAGATCCCAGCTGAGTGTATTGCCAGAGTTTTTCATGGCGATTGTTAGATCCGTTTTTTCAGCTAGACTCATTCCGTTGAAAAAGACAGCCATAGCAAAAGCAGAGATATGCTCATTGGCTACAGAGCCATCTGTAACCCCTTGGACAAATTGCTGTATTTCATCTTTGTTTAGAGGCTTATTGTCTCTCTTTTTTCGTATAAACTCTTGAGGTATGAACATGCCATATTCCTTTTTATTATAAATTCTCTGGGCCGAAAGAGTAGGGCAAAAGTTCATCTAGCTTGAAGCTTTGTTGCAGACCTTGCTCTATGTGGTGGATATGTATAATAGTGTCTTTATCAGAAAATTCTCGTATTCTTTGTCGGCAGGCACCACATGGTGTTATGAGCTTATCAGATATTCCAATTATCACTATTTCTCTGATGAGTTTGCCACCATTTGCAATCATATTGCCTATAGCTTGTTCTTCTGCGCATGATCCTGATGGGTATGCAGCATTCTCTACATTGCATCCGTTATAGATACTTCCATTTTCGTCTAATACTGCAGCACCTACGCTAAATTTACTGTAAGGAGCATATGCATTATGGTAAGCTTTTATGGCAGACTTGATTAGGTTATTGATAGGTTCTTTGTTCATGAGAGATATTCTAGCGTAAATAGTCAAAAAAGTTTCATAAATTAGATATAATCATATTAGTAAAAACGAAGGAATAAAATGAAAAACCTTGCATCCTACATTGACCATACGCTGCTTGCTGTTGACGCCACCCCTGAAGAGATAGAGAAGCTATGTCAAGAAGCACTAGCATATAATTTTTGTTCTGTCTGTGTAAATTCGTCTTTTGTATCTCAGGCATCTAAACTTTTAGAAAATTCTAATGTCAAAGTATGCTCTGTGGTTGGCTTCCCTCTTGGTGCTATGGAAACCCAAGCCAAAGCATATGAAGCTAAAAGAGCTATATCAAATGGTGCATCAGAGATAGATATGGTCATAGCAGTAGGCCAGCTCAAGTCTGGTAATGATAGTGTGGTTTATGAGGATATAAAAGCTCTTGTAGGAGTGTGTGATGGGGTTATATTGAAGGTAATTATAGAAACAGCTTTATTGAATCGTGAAGAGATTATTCGTGTATGTGCGTTGGTCAAAGATGTAGGAGCAGACTTTGTCAAGACATCTACAGGATTTTCAAGTGCTGGTGCTATTATAGAGGATGTCAGGCTCATGAAACAGACGGTTGGTGACGATATGTTGGTCAAGGCATCAGGAGGCATCCGAGACACCAAGTGTGCAATAGCCATGATAGAAGCTGGTGCATCTAGACTTGGTGTGAGTGCGGGTGTGGCTATCGTAGAAGGCTTTAATGCTGGCGAGGGGGCTTACTGATGAAAAGGGTAATCTGGCTAGTGTTGGACTCTTTTGGGGTTGGTGGCGATGAGAGAGCAGAAGAGTTTGGTGACAAGGATGCTGATACTCTAGGACATATAGCAGAGAGATACCCTTTAGTGCTTCCAAGTATGACTTCTCTTGGATTGCAAGAGCTTTACAAAACAATTCATTCCAAGGCATTCCAATGCAAAGAAGAACTAGACCCATTATCTGATAGCTTTTATGGGGCTTCCAAGGAGGTTTCAGATGCCAAAGATACTCTTTCTGGTCATTGGGAAATGGCAGGTGTACCGATGGATGTGGCAATGACATATTTTCCAGACAGCCACCCGACATTTCCCTTAGAAATGATAGATGAAATTATTGCCAAAAGTGATATTGGCGGGATACTCGGTGATAGGCATGCAAGTGGACTAGAGATTATAGAGACGCTTGGAGAAGAGCATATAGCTTCAGGGAAACCCATCTTTTATACAAGTACTGATTCGGTACTTCAAATAGCAGCCCATGAAGAGCATTTTGGACTGCAGAGACTATACAAGCTTTGTGAGGTATCTAGAGAAGTGTGCAATAGATACGGTGTAGGCAGAGTGATAGCTCGCCCATTCATAGGTGAGAATACAAGTAGTTTCACTCGTAGTAAAAATCGCAAAGACTACTCCATGAGACCTAGTGGAAAATCTGTGCTTGAGTTGGCTCTGGAGCAAGATAGGGAAGTGATAGCTATCGGCAAAATAGATGATATATTTGCTGGATATGGCATTAGCAAAAAAATACTGGCATATAAACTAGATGGACTGATGGATGCTACACTGGAGCAAATGGATACTATAACTAGAGATGGTATCATCATGACCAATTTTGTAGATTTTGATATGGAGTGGGGTCACAGGCGAGATGTCGAGGGTTATGCTAGAGGTCTAGAATATTTTGATAGCAGAATGCCTGAGGTGATAGAGCGTATGCGTGATGGTGATATGCTACTTCTGACAGCAGATCATGGCTGTGATCCCACTTTTCCAGGCAATAGCCACACTAGAGAGCTAGTCCCAGTTTTTGGAATGCTAAAAGGCAGCCAAATAGGAAATATAGGAATTAGAGATGGCTTTGCCGATATGGCACAGAGTGTGGCTGAGCATCTGGGGCTAGATGTGGATATAGTTTTTGGGAAGAGTTTTAGTCATAGATCTTGAATCGAGTTTATGATGACAAGCAACTCTTCGTCTTTTATATATCATCAATTTTTAGCCTAGGGAGAAGAAAAAGTGTGGCAATAAATAAACTCTACCTCTCTTTCACATAAGGTACACCAATAGCCTTAGGGGCTATGGCTTTGCCAGCAAAACCTGCTAGTAGAACAACTGTTAGGATATAGGGTGTAGCCTGTATGAGTTGCACAGGAACCTCACCTATGAGAGGCAGGAATACGCCTTGTAAGCGGATGGATATTGCATCCAAAAATCCGAACAAGAAGCAGGCAAACATAGCAGGTACTGGTTTCCATTTGCCAAATATCATGGCGGCTAGTGCTATATATCCTTGCCCTGCTGACATATCTCTGATGAATGATGCATTTTGTGCTATGGAGATATAGGTGCCACCTATGCCTGTTAGAATACCGCCAATCAGAACGGCACGGTACCTCAAAAAAGCTACGGAGATACCAGCAGTATCTACAGCACTTGGATTTTCTCCTACAGCTCGAAGTCTTAGCCCAAAGCGAGTCTTAAAAAGTATCCAATATGTGACAAATACTGAGAGAAATGCCATATAAACTAGTATATTATGCCCACTGATGAGTTTTGCGTATACATCGCCCAGTATAGGTATGTTTGATAATAGCTCAACCCCAGGCATCTCTATTGGCATAAATCTAGCGTCATTTTGCAGAGCAGGAGTCTGTCCTGCCCTATGAAACCATGCAATGCCAAGCACTACCGTTAAGCCAGAGACTATGATATTGATAGCAACCCCGCTCACTACTTGATTGCCTTTATGTGTGATGGTAGCAAATCCATGAAGCATGCTTAGCGACATGGTCGCAGCTATAGCAGCAGCCAAAGCAAGCCAAGGAGAGCCAGTGACAGCTGCAGTGCTAGCTGCTATAAATGCACCAGCAAGTAACTTGCCCTCAAGACTGATATCTATGACTCCAGACCGTTCTGAGAATATACCAGCCATAGCTGCTAGTATAAGGGGTGTGGAGACTCGTATGGTAGCAGCTAGAGTTGAGAGGGTTATGGTGAGTATTTCTTCCATTTATCCTACTTCTATTTTTTTGTTGATTGAGCCAAATAAGCCAAAGAGTTTTTCCAGCCATGGTCTGCTCATATAGGCTAGTGCACCACTAAAGAGGATAATAAGCCCTTGTATGGCAGTAACCATCTCTCTAGATATATTTGGCATATCAAATGTCAGCTCTGCTCCACCTTGGTATAGTGCTCCAAACAGTATGCTTGCTAGTATGATGCCAACAGGATGATTGCGTCCCATGAGAGCGACAGCTATACCAGTAAATCCATAACCAGCCACAAAATCCAACAGAAGTTTATGTTGTACTCCCATAATTTCATTGATGCCAGTCATGCCCGCAAGTGCTCCAGAGATAAGCATTGTCATCATGATAATCTTTTTATTGCTGATGCCAGCGTAGTGTGCTGCTGATTCACTGAAGCCTACAGCACGGATGGCATATCCCCATCTAGTGTGCCAGATGAATATCCAGATCAGAATCGATACAATGATGGCTATTGCAAAAGAAAGATTAAGTGGCGAGCTACTAATGTTGATGCCTACCCATCCAAACATTTCATGCATAAACGGAAGCCAAGCATTGTCAGCAAAGGTACGACTCTCTGGAATCATACTACCAGGAACAATAAACACATTGACTAGTAGATAAACCATGAGATTAGCTGCTATGAAGTTGAACATTATAGTTGTGATGACGATATGGCTACCACGATAAGCCTGTAGATAGGCTGGTATAGCTGCCCACAAAGCACCAAATATCATAGATGCAAGTATTGCCAAAGGCAATAGCACCCAAAATGGAAGATACTGATCTAATGCCAAAAGTAAGATTGCAACACCAAGTCCTCCGATATATGCTTGTCCCTCACCACCGATATTGAATAGTGCAGCATGAAAAGCGATAGCTACAGCCAAGCCTGTGAATATAAAGTTGGTAGCGTAGTACAGCGTGTAGCCTATTGCTTCATCATATCCAAAGGCTCCATATATCATGATTTTCATAGCTTCAAAAGGGTTTTCTCCGATGAGGTAAATAATGATACCAGCTACAGTGAGAGCCATCAATATGTTGATGATAGGTATGAGGATAATATCTGCCCAGAGAGGAAGAGGTTTTTTTGCTTGACTCATATAGCTTGCTCTATAGTGGACTCTTGTGTGTGTGCATTTGCCATCATTAGTCCCAGCGTTTTCTCGTCTGCTATGGATGCCTCAATCTCTCCAACAATTTTTCCTTCAAACATAACCAGTATGCGATCAGCCAAAGATATAAGCTCATCTAGCTCCCCAGAGACTAGTAATACTGCACTGCCATTGTCTCTCATATCTATAATGTGTTTGTGGATAAACTCGATTGCACCGATATCTACACCTCTGGTCGGCTGTCCCACTAAGAGTACTTTTGGTTTTGGATCCATCTCACGAGCCAAGATCAGTTTTTGCTGATTGCCACCAGAGAAATTGGCAGACTTGAGAGATGGATCTTTTGGGCGGACATCAAAGCTCTCCATGAGATGCAAGCAATGTTTTTTGATGGCACTAGGGTTAGTTAGAATAATATTATTGAATTTCGAGTGTTTATGATAGCCAAGTATGGAAGATTCATTAGTCATAAAAGCAGAAATAAGCCCTCGCTTAAGTCGATCTTCAGGCACATGACCAACAGAATATTGTCTGACTTTCTGAGCATCTGTTTCATCTGTTGGACTTATCTCTTTGTTATTGATGATTATTTGCCCCTCTGTGCAGTGTCTCATACCAGAGAGTATTTCGAGTAGTTCACTTTGCCCGTTACCTGAGATTCCAGCTATGCCTACGATTTCACCAGCATGAACATTAAAAGAAATACTGTCGAGTCTTTGGATATCTTGATTATCAGTGAAGCTTAGGTCTTTCACCGTTAGTAATACCTCCTTGGGATCAGAAGGTTTTTTATTTAAATCCATGCGAATTTTTCTACCTACCATTAATTCTGCCAACTCTTCTTGGTTAGTATCTAATGTTTTTAGATTGGCTACGATTTCGCCTTGCCTCATGACAGATACATTGTCTGTCAAGTCTATAATTTCGCGTAATTTATGAGTAATTATGATGACAGTAGTGCCTCTATTTTTTAGCGACCTCAGGATACTAAATAGTTGATCCGCTTCTTGTGGCGTAAGTACACCAGT
This sequence comes from Sulfurovum sp., assembly GCA_012329065.1. Lineage (GTDB taxonomy): Bacteria > Campylobacterota > Campylobacteria > Campylobacterales > Sulfurovaceae > JAAXPZ01. Next base: position 16,175 of record JAAXPZ010000028.1, read on the forward strand.
TGGCTCATCTAGTATAAGTATTTTTGCTCCCCTATAAAGAGCTTTTAGTATCTCTATGCGTTGCTGCTGACCTACGGGTAGAGCTTCTGTTTGAGCATGCAGGTCTACCCATAGGCCAAACTCTGATTCAAGTTTTTCTAGTTCTATTTCAGCATGTGAGATGCTTTTTGCCAACACCATGCCACTTTCAGCACCCAGCATGATATTCTCAAGTGCAGTGAAGTTATCAACTAGCATAAAATGCTGATGCACCATACCGATTCCCGCATTGATTGCATCGGTGGAGTTGTGTATCTGAGTCTCTTTCCCATCTATATATATCTCACCACTATCTGCTTCATAAAAACCATATAGGATACTCATGAGAGTAGATTTACCAGCCCCATTTTCTCCTACGATACCGTGAATTGTTCCTTTGGGCACGGAGAAGTTGACATTCTTGTTTGCTTGAACAGCTCCAAAAGATTTAGATATGCCCCTAAGATTGATTGCTATAGAAGAATCAGCCATAGAGGCAAGCTTTTCTATGCTCTATTGCTGTAATGCAACATGATGATACCTGCAAGCTTAATACTTGCAGGTATTGTCTGACATATAGTCATGTACCTTGATTTTGCCAGAGATGATGTCCGCTTTTGCTTGATCAACTGCTTTCTTCATAGCATCAGTGATGAGTGCTTTGTTATGCTCGTCAAGTGCCCATGCTACTCCATCTTCTGCTAGACCAAGAGATCTGATGCCAGCCTCGAAAGTACCTGTCTGAACGGATTTGAGTAGATCATATGCTGCTACATCCACTCTTTTGACCATAGAAGTAAGCATGGTGCCTGGATGTAGGTAATTCTGGTTTGAATCTACACCTATAGCAAGTTTGCCAGCATCTTTGGCTGCCTGATAGACACCTATACCAGTGCCACCAGCAGCTGCAAATATCACATCTACGCCACGATCAAACTGCCCTTTGGCAAGCTCACCACCTCTACTTGGGTCACTCCATGCAGATGGTGTGCTTCCTGTCATATTTTGTATTATTTCTATCTTTGAGTTTGTATATTTTGCACCCTGCTCATAACCACAAGCAAAACGGCGAATAAGAGGTATATCCATCCCACCTATGAAGCCTACCTTGGCAGTTTTTGAAGCCATTACTGCGAGCATCCCAACCAAAAATGACCCCTCGTGCTCCTTAAAAATGATAGATTGAACATTCGGTTTACTTACAACCATATCTATGATGGCAAAGCTAGTTTTCGGAAACTCACCTGCAACTTTATCTATAGCAGGGCCTTGTGCAAAACCGATACCAAGCACAGGATTTCCCCCTCTTTTTGCCATCTTTCGAATCGCTTGTTCTCTTTGTGTAGCGTTGGTTACTTCAAAACTTTTATACCCGATACCTGTCTCTTTTTTGAATTTTTCTATGCCACTATAGACACCTTCATTAAACGATTTGTCAAATTTACCGCCCATATCAAACACAACAGCGGGCTTAAAATCACCTGCACATAGAACTGTAGCAGATAGTGCCACAACTGCCAATTTTATAATCTTCACATCAACTCCTTTTGATTTGTTATCTAACTTTGATTTTATCGTAAACTCTTTTTATCTGACTTGAAATATTCATAATAGTTGCACATATTTCTATAGAGCAAGTGTGCTTTCTAGGGCTATATTGATCATATCGGAAAATGCAGTTTGTCTTTCATGTGGACTGGTCTCCTCTCCTGTTATGAGATGATCAGAGATACTGAGTATGCAAGCTGCTTTTTTGCCCGTTGCCTTAGCATTGACAAAAAGCCCATAAGACTCCATCTCTACACACTTAGCACCAGTGACAGAAACAGTTTCTTTTAGAGGTCTGATAGAATAAAAGACATCAGAAGAATGTACTCTTGCTTCATGAATAGTTATATTGAGATTAGATGCAGACTTCTTAATGGCATTATTGACAGACTCTGTAGCATAAGTAATATGGCTATCTTCACCTGCAACAAGCTTAGCAAAGGATGTAGAGTCACTGTACGCTTCTGTAGCAAGGACGACATCATATAGGTTAAGCTCATTACTGTATGAGCCAGAGGAACCAACTCTGATAATAGTGTCTACATCATAAAGCTTAAAAAGCTCATAAGAGTATATGCCAATAGACGGCACACCCATGCCAGAGCCTGCTACAGTGACTCTGCGACCCTTGTACTCTCCTGTAAAGATAAGCATATTTCTAACACTGCTGACAAGCATAACATTGTCCAGATGGTTTTCCGCGATAAATTTGGCTCTGAGTGGATCACCCGGCATTAGAACTATATCTGCGATATCTTCTTTTTTTGCATCTATGTGAGCTGTCATGTTTTGTCCTTTGTTTGCATTCCGTTCTTAAATTTTAACATAATTTTCATCCAATTGTTTTTAATCCCTATTGTGATAAACTTATAGCAATAAATATCAACTAGGGTTCTAATGCTAAAAAAATCAAGCAACAATAAGTCTTCAAGAAAAAATTCTTCAAGAAAACCTAAAAAATTATCTGCTGTACAAAAAGCAAAGAAAGAAAAACGCAAAAGAAGCTTCATTTATTCTTCTTTCGTGGCAATATCATTTGTGTCTCTGCTTGGATTTGGATACTATTTGGGTTCACAAGATCATGAAAAAAGAAGCTTAGATACAAAGAGGGTGTCTAGTAATAAAATATTTGACGGTATAGCCGAGAATAAAAATACGAGTAAGACATCTACTGTTTATTCAGATAAGGCTGGGTTTGAAACGCCAGATATCATCAGCAAGCTTATGAAAAAACAAGAAGAACGCTCTAAGGCAAGGAGAGAAAAAGAAGAACAGCTAAGTAAAAATAAGAGTAGCAAAATAGCTATAAAAAAAGGAAAAAGACCAAAACTAGCAATAGTCATAGATGATGTCTCCCAGCTACGGCAGATCAAGGCCATCAAGTCGCTAGGATACTCCATCACACCATCAATATTCCCTCCATCACAACAGGCAAAAAATAGCCACAAGCTCGCATCAGGACTGAAGCATTTTATGATACACCTACCCATGCAGTCAGGAAGCAAAAAAATGAATTCTATGTATGGAATGCTCAGAGTTTCAGATACAGATGAGAAAATGAAAGCCAGAGCAAAAGAGGTACGCAAGCTATTTCCTCATGCAAAGTTTGTCAACAGTCACACAGGAAGTGTTTTTACTTCTGATTATGCAGCCATGAAGAAGATGTATGGTTATCTGAGAATAGAGGGTTTTATCTTTATGGATAGTCGCACAGCAGGGAGTAGTAAAGTGGGTAAGATCGCCAAAGAGTTTGGAGACAGATATATAGTCAGAGATATCTTCATAGACAATACCCAATCCATACCATACATTCACAAGCAGCTAAAAAAGGCTGTCAAAATCGCCAAAAAGAAAGGGTATGCCATAGCCATAGGACATCCGCACAAAGTGACATTCAAGGCAATAGCATCTGCTAAAAAGATATTTGATGGTGTGGATCTAGTCTACATAGATGAGCTATACAGGTAGTTCATCAAACACTTAATTTTCCTTTTTTGAGTATCTTTTGAATGATATCTTCTAGATCTTTCTCACTTGGCATACCAGGTATCATATCAATCGCATTGCCCTGACCATCTAGAACTAGAAGAAACGGGATAGTGCCTCTCCACTCAGCTCTTTGTGCTATGTAGTCTATAAATATACCAGCATCCGCATAAGCAATGACATCAAAGTTGATTTTCTTTCCAGATGCTCTAAACTGTTTGAGCTCTTCTATAGGGCTTTCTAGAGATTTTTTCATATCTGGAGTACGAGCTTTGTTTTGCACAAACCAAGATACTTTTTTCATATCTATATTTTTTGGGTCTGAAATATACTTAGTGAGCTGATCTCTAGTGAGACTAGGAGTGGTCTCTATAGCTACTATACGAAGCTTATCTTTATACTTCTCTTGAAGCTTGACATGGTGGGGTATGCTGAGCAGGCAAGGCCCACACCATGTACCCCAAAACTCGACGAAAACTATTTTGCCTTGATAGGGACTAGTGATAATGCCCTTATCTGTTCCTTGAAACTTGAGTATTTTGCCATCCACTGTCTGCACAGAAAATTCATCGTCTACAGCCTGAAGATGATGACTTGTAAAGATTAGCAAAAGCAATATAGTGAGAATTTTTTTCATGAATTATCCTGATGATTTATTTTTAGTATTATATTTATTTTTTATTAATAAGAGCCAAATCAATCTAAAACCAAATAGCAATAGCCAAAGTGTGTAGTTCACACTCTAGGTCCCTAAACAATCCACCAATAGTTTTAGGTTCATTCCTTATCCTATTGATATAGCTGACTATATTATAGGTAAAGAAAGAGAGCGTTATTCTAGCAATGAGTACTTCATGAATTCTGTTCTCCTTCTTTTTTGGTGAAATTACTTTTGGTGAGGATAGTTTTGAGATTCAACAACTTCATGGTTGTGTAGATTGGATTTTTTAGTTTATCGTTTATGATGTTTATGATTTGTATTTATATGGACACTTTTTACCTTCTTGTTTGGAAGATGTATTATAGCTAAAAGTACCGTATATAGGGCTTTGTACGGAGTATTAATTTCGTTAATATTGTATCAAAACAATTACTGTCAAGAGGGATAAGGTAAGCACTGTATATATTTGTTCTCAAGGGGTACTTAGGTGGAATTAGTGTATTATTTAGGTGCGAAAGTTAAGTAAAGACATTAAAGAAGATATAAATTTGAATTTTACTGATGATGCAACAAGCAACCTACCTTGAACTCAGGAGACTTGAAGATATGATCCAAAAAAAGAATCATACAGATACGAATATTTTTACCAAATTAATGTCGATGGACGATGCTACATGGGAACGACATGCTAATCCAAAGAGTGTATGGACA
>JAAXPZ010000029.1 GCA_012329065.1 Sulfurovum sp.
AGGTGAGAGAAATATCGATGAGGTGAGAAAAGCCTACAAAAAGCTAGGGGTAGAAGCAAAGGTGTTTGGCTTTACAGACAAGCTGTCAGAGTATATGAAAGAGGCGGATTTTGCAGTTGCTAGAGCAGGAGCTTCTACACTTTGGGAGCTAGCTGCCACGGCACTGCCTACACTGTTCATCCCATATCCCTATGCCGCAGGAGATCACCAGTTCTACAATGCCCAGTTTCTACTCCAAAAAGATCTAGCATGGCTGATGCGTGAGGATGAGATAGACCATGAAAAGGTGCTGGCACTACTGGAGGAGGATATATCTATACGGAGCAGGGGGTTGATGGAGATTGTAGAAAAAGATGGGGCAACGAAGATCGCTGAGATACTTATACGGTTTTGACACAATTTTTTGCTATAATACGGATATTAATAATTTCAAAGGAGATAAAGATGAAACAGTTACTTAGATTAGTGTTGGCGGGCGTGGCGGTGTTGGCTTTGAATGGGTGTAGTACTGGTGATACAGACACTGGAAATTCATATAAAGACTATTATATTACAAAGACTGATGGTAGTGGAGTTAAGAATATCGTTTGGAATTGTGATTCTGGTACAAATGGAACTACCAATAGTTCAGGCAAATTCTATACCGAGTCAAATGATAATTGTGATTTAGATTTACGAACAAATCTCATTACTGGAGATATATTTCTTGAAGGTAACAGGGGAGATTTACAAGGAGTTAGATATCGTTGTATAGGAAATAGTACTAACCCCAGTGTAGATGATTTTACACTCGCAAATGGCTACATAGACAATGCATCACGCTTTGCAAGTTGCACTCTTTATAATTTACCTTAATTATGGCCTTCTTCCCATCGTGTTAGATGGGAATCTTACTTACATATAAAAACTGACATATCCTCTGACCATAAAGGGCAGACACTAGATTTGAAAGGGCAGACACTAGATCTGCCCCTACTCACATAAATTTATTCTTCACAATTCCCACACAATTCTCTGAGATAATACAACATAACCAATCAAAGGAGAGTTAGATGAAAAAGTTTATTTTGATATCGTTAGGTTTTGTTTCGGTATTTGTCTTGAGTGGGTGTAGCGGTGTGGGTGCTGGCGAGAGTGATAGGGTAGTAGTCACAAGTAGCCATGAGGTGTATGTATCAGGCAATAGAGATAGTGCAGCAGAAGTTGCAGATGAAAGTGAGCCGATAGATAATACTTCGAATGATAACATCAAAGTCGATATATTGGATCTAGATGATGGATATACAGTAGAGGGATTTAGCAGTTTTGGCAATGGCGTGACACTTAGGTTTTATGAGGGTAGATACAGTTATGAGAGGACAGATGAATACGGCGTAGTGCGTGAGTTATTTTCTGGATACTTTGCACTACATAACGGTGCCATCAAGATATATTTTGGTGACAATGATGGCGGAGGCTATGCTATAGAGACTAACAACGGACTACTCGAAGAGGGCTACTTCTATAACATCATAGGTGTGAGAGATGACATCACTATCACAGATATCTATAGGAGTAATTCGCTCTAATATCTAAAAAGACCTATTGCTAGATGTACCCTTAATCACATTTTGGATAGAATTATTTCCGAAGGATATGTGATGACAAAAGAGTTTTTGCGAATATTGATAGTGGGCATGCTGCTCTTTTTTGCTAGTTTGGCTCAAGCCAAAGGAAATCCAGACTATAGAGCTGGATACAATGATGGCTGCTCTAGCGGAAAAGGACACTATACTCGCAGTGCATATAAGTATAGATATTCCAGTTCATACAAGAGTGCTTGGCGAAAAGGCAAGCGAACTTGCACTAAACGCAGTAAAACCAAACGAAAAATCAGACGCAAGCCTGTGGTCAAGAGCTATGCCAAAAGTTGCAGTACAGAAGTGCCATGGGAGGAGTTTTTGCGTGGTTGGGATGATGGTCTCCGCTCAGCAAAAGGTCGTTATACCAAAGAGCGTAAAGGATGTGCTTCATATCGACATGGCTGGGTAAGTGGGTACCGCTCCTGCCAGTGTGTTGACGACAGAAGAGTAGATACTTATGTCGAAGGGTACCATAGTGGATGCAAGAGTAGTACAGAAAAAGATATGATTCGAAATGATAGCTATTTTCAATCTTCTCCAAAGTACCATCAAGGGTGGACTCAGGGCTTTAAGGATTGTGAAAAGATTGATATGTAATTGCTGTATGCATCATATTCTGATCTGCGACATGACTTACTAATGGAGAACTATCACCTAGAGGGATAGCCATATAGACCTCTGTTTTGTATTCGAAAAGTATAGCATTGCCAGTATCTATAGTATGGCTGATGGTAGAGCGGGTGAGTTTTGCCAGTTTTTCTACCGATATATCTACTCTGACCATTGCAGTTTTATCTTTAGTAATGCTGTTGATTTTATGAAAAAGCATCAATCTGTTCCTGCTCAATACAGCATAGGTCAATAAAACCAAAACAAGTGGAATGAAAATATATAACCAAGTCATGCTAACTCCTTTTTTATGTATTGTATCTGTATGTAGTGTTTGTGATAAGGGCATTTAAAGGAATAACAAGTAGTTTCAAATGCCAAGTTGCATCACTCTGTAAATACTCCACCATAGTAGTCTGCCAGCCATCAACTCCCGATAACCACATTTTGGCTAAAATACCTCTACTTTATTTTAGGACAGTTATTTATGGATATTAGAAAATTATTTTTAGACTTTTTTCAGGATAGAGGGCATGTATTGGTTCCTAGCTCTCCACTTGTGCCAGATGATGCGACGCTGATGTTTAGCAATGCAGGAATGGTACAGTTCAAAAATATATTTACAGGTGAAGCACCTATACCTATACCACCAAGAGCTACTAGTTCTCAGACATGTTTGAGGGCAGGAGGTAAACACAACGATCTAGATAATGTAGGCTATACAGCTAGACACCATACGCTTTTTGAGATGCTTGGTAATTTTTCTTTTGCTGATTATTTCAAAGAGGATGCTATCGATTATGCATGGGAGTTTATCACTGATGAGAAGTATCTGAACTTAGCGATAGAAAAGATTTGGGCTACAGTACATGATAGTGATGATGAGGCATTCGAGCTTTGGAAGAAGTACCTGCCTGAGGATAGGATTGTTCGTTTTGGTGACAAGGACAACTTCTGGCAGATGGGCGATACTGGACCTTGTGGCCCATGTTCTGAGATATTTTATGATCAGGGGGCAGCACACTTCAACTCATCAGAAGATGTAATGGGTGGGGATGGTGATAGGTTTTTAGAGATATGGAATCTAGTCTTCATGCAGTATGAGAGATCTGCTGATGGTACTATGACAGAGCTGCCAAAACCCAGTATAGATACAGGAATGGGGCTTGAGAGAGTGGTAGCTATCAAAGAAGGCAAACTCAATAATTATCACTCATCATTATTTATGCCATTTTTGGACAAAATAGGTGAGCTTGTAGGAACAAAGTATGATTTCGACGCTGCCAATTCAGCTTCATACCGTGTTATAGCAGACCATGTGCGTTCTTGTTCTTTTTTGCTAGCTCAAGGAGTGAACTTCGACAAAGAAGGCAGGGGCTATGTGCTCAGACGCATCATGCGTCGTGCTATCCGTCATGGCTATCTACTAGGGCTTAGAGAGCCATTTATGCATAAGCTAGTAGATACTATCGTGGATCTTATGGGCGGACAGTATGATTATCTGCTAAAAAAAGCAGAAGTAATCAAGTCTGCGATGAAGATGGAAGAAGAGAGATTTTTCGATACTATTGAGGCTGGTATCAAGCTTTTTGCTGAGGAGCTGGCAGACACCAAAGATATTTTTGATGGTGAGGTGGCTTTTAAGTTATACGATACATACGGATTCCCTCTTGATCTGACTGAGGATATGCTTAGAGAGAAAAATATCAAGCTCGATATCGAGGCGTTCGATAGGAGAATGAAAGTACAAAAAACCAAATCCAAAGCAAGTTGGAAGGGTACAGGTGATGCAGCGACCACAGGTGACTTCAAGGCTCTCAAAGAGAAGTTTGGCGAGAATGAGTTTGTCGGATATGAAAGCAGTACAGCTACAGCCAAAGTACTTGCAGTGCTGGATGATAGTTTCAAAGAAGTTGATTCTATTGATGGCAAAGGTTGGGTACTGCTTGATAGAACACCATTTTATGCAGAGTCAGGTGGACAAGTTGGTGATAAGGGAGAGCTAGGAATTAGGAATGAGGAATTAGGAGTTAAGGTGTCAGATACTAAGAAATTTCTTGATATGAATCTTTCCAATATAGAAGGTAAACTTTTTGTAGGAGATGAGGTAATGGCTATAGTAGATAGCTCTCGTACAGAGATAGAGAAGCATCACTCTGCCACGCACCTTCTTCATGCGGCACTTAGAGCGATACTGGGTGATCATGTGGCTCAGGCTGGGTCGCATAATGATGATAGGCGGTTACGATTTGATTTCTCGCATCCCAAGCCCTTAAGTAGCAAAGAGATAGACCAAGTAGAAGCTTGGGTCAATGACAAGATAAGTAGGGCAATACCTAGAAAGACAGAGGTGATGAGTATAGAGGATGCAAAAAACTCTGCTGCGGTTGCACTCTTTGGCGAAAAGTATGGTGATGCTGTTAGGGTTGTAAGCTTTGATGATGCTTCGATAGAGCTTTGTGGCGGTACTCATGTGACGAGTGCTTCTGAGATCGGGCTATTTATGATCAGTAAAGAGAGCGGCGTAAGTGCTGGAGTGAGAAGAATCGAAGCGACATGTGGTAATACTTCGATAGAGACCGTTGCTAGACTTAGAGATGAACTTGGAGAGATTAAAGGTATACTAAAAAATCAAAATGCCATTGCAGGAATTTCTAGACTAAAAGAAGATATCAAGACTCTCAAAAGTGAACTTCAGACTGCACTCAGTAGTGCAAAAAAAGAACTAAGTGTAGCTGAGGTAAACGGTATCACAGTCATAGTGGATGAGGTATACAGCGGAGATATCAAAGAGATGATAGATGAGGCAAAAAACAGATATGAGCAAGTAGCTATCATGCTCTTTCAAAAAAAGGGCGACAAAGTTCTGTTGGCGGCTGGCTCCAAAACTTGTGCTGTCAAAGCTGGCGACTGGATCAAAGCCATTGCACCGATAGTTGGTGGTGGTGGAGGAGGAAGGGCAGATTTTGCTCAAGCTGGAGGAAAAGACCCTAGCAAAATCAATGATGCCAAGCTCAAAGCTATGGCATATATAGAGGAGAGTCTTTGATTTTTATATGTTCTTCTTCAAAATCCAAAGTTTATCTTTTGTGCAAATCTACTGTCGTGTTTCACATGACTCAAAAAAGATCGCAATACTCAAAAGGAGTTTGATAGGTGCTATATAAACTAACCAAAGCCATTATAATTATTGCGATATTGGGCATAGTGGGATTGGCTGGAGTATTCATGTATGCGTATAGTCAAGTTAAGCTTGAGGCAGATGCACTGATACACTACTCACCTGAGGTATCTAGTGAAATACTCGACCGCAATGGTGAAAGATTGGCATTTGTTTTCAAGACTAGGCATAGACTGTATGCCAACTATGATGAGATACCTGGCCATATGATAGAGGCACTGGTGGCGATTGAAGATACTATGTTTTTTGAGCATAAGGGGATTAATCCAGACGCCATACTCAGAGCTACCTACAAAGTTATCAAGGCAGGGAGATTTGTGGAGGGTGGCAGTACGCTGACTCAGCAGCTGGTAAAGAACAAGCTCCTAACACGAACAAAAACTCTCAGACGAAAGCTATATGAGGCCGTACTTGCTGTCAAAATAGAAAATGAACTCAGTAAAGAGCAGATACTAGAAAGATATCTCAATGAGATCTTTTTTGGCAGCAATTATTATGGGGTAAAAACAGCTGCATTTGGTTATTTCCATAAGAAGCTAGAAGAGCTAACGCTCAAAGAATCTGCCATACTAATGGGTTTGCCAAAAGGTCCAAGCTACTACAATCCACTTAGACATTATAAAAGATCATTAAATCGTGCCAACTCAGTTTTGAGACGAATGAGAAACATAGGTTGGATTGGCGAAGAAGAGTATTTGACTGCTGTCAAGGAAACACCAAAGGTCTACAAGAGTTCATTGACACAAAATGTCGCCCCTTATATCGTGGATGAGATAAAGCGTAGATTTAAAGGGAAGTTTGGAGACATCAGAACAGGCGGATACACTATTTATACTACGATTGATCTTGGCATGCAGGAGATTGCTAGAGATGCAGTAAAGATGGGTTTCAACAATACATTAAAACGCTACAAAGAGAGTTCAAAGAAGACCAAGTTTAATGGCGGGATGATATCTGTAGAGAACAATACAGGAGATATATTGACACTGGTAGGAGGAGTAGACTATAAAAAGTCTGCCTTTAATCGTATCACGATGACAAATCGACAGCCTGGATCAGCATTTAAACCGTTTATCTATCAGACGGCATTGGATATGGGCTATAATCCTTCAACTAAATTAACTGACTTAGCACGAACATTTCAGTATAGTAAAAATGGCAAAAAAAAGGTATGGGCTCCAAGAAACTACGAGCGGAACTTTGAGGGATTTATCCCCTTGAGAGAAGCTTTGGTTCATTCTAGGAACTTGGCTACTATTAATCTAGTTTATGACATAGGAATAGGTACGATTAGAAAAAGGCTGGCATTATTGGATGTGCCCAATATTCCAAAAGATCTCTCTATAGCTCTAGGAAACTTAGGGATTAGCCCGTTGAAAATGGCACAAATGTATACAGTATTTTCCAATAACGGGCATATGATTGAGCCTAGACTGGTGAGTAAGATTATCTCCAAAGAGAATGCAGTGCTTTTCGAAACTAAACCAAAAGAGATAGCTAATTTCACAAAGCCTGAACAAGCGTACCTGATGACTGATATCCTCAAAGAGGTCGTCAGTAGAGGCACTGGAAGAAAGGCAAAGGTCAAAGGTATAGAGTTGACAGGTAAAACAGGCACCACTAATGACGGTGTAGATGCATGGTTTTGTGGATATTCTCCTACTATCACGACAATCGTATGGTTTGGTAGAGACAACAATAGGCGAATAGGAAAAGGAGCAACAGGTGGCTCAGTGGCAGCTCCAAGTTTTGCTTATTTTTATCGTGAGCTTCTGAAACTCTATCCTCAAACAGCTAGAAAGTTTAGCAAACCAAATGGTGTCAAAGCTGGAATCACCGCAGATGGCAAAGAAGAGCTATATACAGACATATCTCCGCTACAAAATAAGAAAATAGAAAAGACAAATCCTTTTGATGATTTTACTCAAGCAGAAGACGGAAAAAAAGAAGACGATTTAGATAGCATAGAAGTTATCAAAATAGATGAAGAGCCAGTCATTGATACTACAGGCAGAGATGATGATTATATAAATCCTATAGATTTAAAGAGAAGAGAACCAGAAAAAATAGGGGATGACAGCGGAACATTATTTTAGTAGGGGTAGCCCTTGTGGCTACCCAAAAGACCTAGCAAGAGTAGGTGCTTCTAAATTCAAACCCTGTTGGTCTGGATTCATCAGGATGTACTTGACTTGCAAACATATATTGTCTGTATGTAGTGATAAACTCTTCACTCATTACTGGTTTAAGAAACTCAAAGTCTTCACGGAGACCTTCAAGTGCTTCCCTGAGAGTACGAGGCATTTGTGGAATTTTTTTCTCCTTGATCTCATCAAGTGTAAGCTCAAATAGGTCGATATCCATAGGGCCAACTGGAACATCTTTGTTCTTGATTCCATCAATACCTGCAAGCATAAGAACCGCAAAACAAAGATAAGGGCATGCTGTAGAGTCTGGAAATCTTGTCTCAATCCTGGTTGCCATTTCACCCGACCCATAAGGGATACGGCAAGCAGCTGAACGGTTTTGACTCGAATATGTCAAGATAGATGGTGCTTCAAATCCGGGAACTAACCTTTTGTAAGAGTTTGTACTCGGGTTGGTGAATGATGCAACTGCACCAGAATGTTTAAATACTCCACCGAGGTAATTTAGTGCCATATCTGATAAATTTGCATAAGCCCCTTCCTTGTAGAAAAGGTTTTTACCATTTTTCCAGATAGACTGGTGAACATGCATTCCGTTGCCATTGTCACCATAGAGTGGCTTAGGCATAAATGTTGCAGTTTTACCATTGAGGTGTGCAACCATTTTGACAACATATTTGTATTTTTGTACATTATCAGCTGCCTCAATCATATCACCATATTTGATACCAATCTCACCTTGAGCCTGAGCGACTTCGTGGTGACCAAGCATTACAGTCAGTCCTACTTCTTCTAAAATAAGCATCATTTCAGCACGCAAATCGACCATAGTGTCTGTAGGCATAACTGGGAAGTATCCACCTTTTAGACCTGGTCGGTGACCCATGTTTCCTATATCATCATATTTGGTAGAACGATTCCAGTCGCCCTCTTCAGAATCAACTCTATAGCCAGTTTGGTTTACTCCAGACCAGATCCTAACATCATCAAAGATGAAGAATTCATTTTCAGGACCAAAAAATGCATCGTCACCTACTCCAGACTCTTCCATGTACTTCAATGTCTTTTTAGCAATTGATCTTGGGCATCTCTCGTAGAACTCATTTTTATAAATATCATAGACATCACAAATAATAATAACAGTGCTGTCAGCCGTAAATGGATCCATAAAAGCTGTCGGTACATCTGGCTTGAGGAGCATATCCGATTTTTCAATAGGTTGCCAGTTTTCAATAGATGAACCATCAAATGGTATGCCAGCTTCTAACATAGTATCTTCTACAGCGGATCTTCTATAGCTAATATGATGCCATTTGCCATTGATATCTGTAAATCTAAAATCTACAAATTCTACCTCGTTCTCTTCACAATAAGTGTTAAATTCTTTTACATTGTTCACAAATTTACCCATCTTTTCTCCTAATTAGAAATTTTGTATATAGTTATTATAGCGACTATCTATATGAGAGCCAAAGGGCTTTGTGCCTAAAAATTAATCATTTCTCTTTGGCGGTCTCTAAAAGTGACAGCTTTTGTGTATCCGATAGACTCTGCCAAAGCATAAGCATCGCTTAGTCCCGATCCTACTTGATCAGGTGCATGGGCGTCAGAGCTGAAGGTTACAGGAATATCAAGAGCATAAGCTTCTTCGAGTAGAGCCCTAGACGGATATATCTCCCGAATAGGCTTACGCAGTCCAGCAGCATTGATTTCAAGTACCATATTTGATTTTTTTATTGCCACTAAAGCATTTTTGGCTAGAAGTCGTATATCTTTTTTTGGTAAAAATTTGAAAACTTTGATTAGATCCAAATGTCCCACTATGTCGAATTTTCCACTTTGAGCCATATGTGTAATTGCTTCAAAATATGCTAGCCATATCTCATCTATATTTCTATCTTTCCAACTACCTATGAATTCTGGGTTGTCAAAACTCCACTTGTTGATAAAATGTACAGAACCAATCAAAAAATCTACATCAGCATCAAGCACTCTGTCGTTCATATGCCCAGGTAGCCAGTCTACTTCATATCCAAACAGTATTTCTATATCATTGCTGTATTTTTTTCTAGCAGTCAAAATATCGTTTCTGTATGCTTCCATCTCATCAAATCCAAGACGATATCCTTCGTCGAAGTCCATGGGTGCATGTTCACTGAATCCATACCGCTCTATACCAAGTTTTATAGCACACTCTATGTACTCATCAACAGTACCCTCAGCATGATTGCATCGTGTTGTGTGGTTGTGTATGTCTATGATCATATGCATATCTTTTTATAGTAGTGTAACATATTTCTATCCATAATGTGGGACAATAAACGCAATTTGACAATTTTATGACATTTTTATATTATAATTATGATAAGCAGAGACCTAGCAGAGATATCAAGGGGTAGGTTTTTAAGAGGAGCAAGGATGACAAAGATTATGAATGATGCAGAAGATACTATTAGTCGAGAGATTGGTTCGGTGCTTTCTAGATTTGGTATTAGTAGTAAGATAGGTTCTAGTGATAATCTAGAGGATGCGGCAATATCTGCATTGACAGATGCTCTTGTAAAGTATGGTAAAAGCAGAACCCAGATAAATAAAATATCAGCTGTGAGCACTCTACTTTGTTCTGCTACTGGAATGGGTGATAAATATTGTGGTGTTATGTGTAAGGCTTCTCTTTTATATGATGTGGGTAATCTAAAAATAGACCCTAGAATATATGAAAAAGATAACAAACTCACTTTTGAAGAGTTTGAGATTATTAAGCAGCATACTGTTATGGGTCGAGATTTACTTCTGACACAGAAAAACCCTACGCTTGATATGGCGGCAGTAATCTCAGCACAGCATCATGAATGGTACGATGGCAGCGGATATCCCTATCGGCTAAAAGGTCATGATATATCTTTATCGGCACGCATTGTGGCTGTTGCTGATACGACTGTAGCACTCTATTCAGTTCGTAAAGGCAGAGAGACTATGGAGTTTGGAGAGATCGTAGAGCATATCAAGAGGAGATCAGGCTTTCATTTTGATCCAGAAGTTGTAGATAGATTTTTGGAAAACAAAGAGAAAATATTGGAGATATTGGCTAAGTAGCATCTGCTTAAGTGACTTTTTGTCTCTTTTGACTTCTGTCTTTGAGACATTTGTTTGTAGCGGTACAGATATTTTTTTATTGCCCAGAGCATAGCATTTGATTGAAACTAAAACTCCCTTTTACTACCTTTATAGTAGAATATTATTTATTTTTATATTGGAGAGATATGGTCACTCATGCAGAACTTTTGGCACCAGCAGGCAATCTAGAAAAGCTCAAAATAGCTTTGGCATATGGTGCTGACGCAATTTATGGCAGTACTAGTACCTTTTCTCTCAGGATTAGATCGGGCAAGGAGTTTGATATGGACTCTTATGCCAAGGGGATAGAATATGCCCACAATCTAGATAAAAAGGTATATGCAACGGTCAATAGTTTTCCATTTAATTCGCAGATTAAGCTTTATGAGAATCATATTGCCAAGATAGCTGAGCTCAAGCCTGATGCCCTTATAGTGTCTTCTCCTGGGGTCATCAAGCTTGCTACAACCATTGTTCCAGATATACCCATTCATCTCTCTACCCAAGCAAATGTAATGAATGCACTAGATGCTCAGGTGTACTATGATCTAGGCGTAAAGAGAATCATTGTTGCAAGAGAGATTAGTCTCAAAGATTGTGAGGCGATCAAGTCGGTCATTCCAGATCTTGAGCTAGAGGTTTTTGTGCATGGCTCTATGTGTTTTGCTTATAGTGGTCGCTGTTTGATATCAGCTCTTCAGACTGGAAGAGTGCCAAATCGTGGATCATGTGCCAACGATTGTAGGTTTCCGTATGAGATTTATGCTCACAATCCTGAGAGTGGTACTACATTTAGACTTGAGGAAGAGAGTGAAGTGGGTACTTATATTATGAATGCCAAAGATATGAATATGGCATCACATATTGATGAAATATTAGGTAGCGGGGTGATAGATTCACTCAAAATAGAAGGTCGCACCAAGTCACCATATTATGCTGGAGTAGTTACTAAGTCTTATAGAGAAGCAATAGATGACTACTATGCAGGAAAATTTGATGCCTCAAAGTATCAAGCAGAACTAAATACAACTCAAAATAGAGGTTTTTCTGATGCATATCTGACATCTCGCCCTTTTGAGAGAAACGACACTGAGTCTCTCGGATTCTCGATTCAGTACGGTACACATCAGGTCGCTGGACTTGTTGCAGAGGATGGACTAAGTTGGAAATGCAAAGACAAGACCTGTGTGGGAGATTCTGTTGAGATAGTGCTACCAACTGGTGTTGTCGTAGAGTCTGTAGATAATGAATATGGCAATATTGTAGAGAAAAATAGTTCTTACTGGCTGACATTTAAGAAAATTATAACAACAGATGGCAAAGAGCTTGAGTGTGTACATAGTGGCAATCTAAACAGCATTAGATTGCCTATATACTTGCCAAGCTATACAATTCTAAGGCGTAAGATAGCTGAAGCTCTGGAGAATAAAGGACTAAGAGGTCAGTCTACTCCAATGAATATGGAACCAAAAAAAAGCTAGAATAGTAGTAAAATAAATCCAAAGAAGAGATTATTATGAAATTTGTATCTATTGTAATAGGAAGCAAAAGGGACTACGAGGCGATGGCAGCTTGTTCTGAAACACTCGAAAAATTTGGTGTTCCGTATGAAATGATCATTTCATCTGCCTCAAGAAGTCCAGAGAGAACCAGAGAGTATGTACAAAAAGCAGAAGTAAAAGGTGCACAGGTTTTTATCGCTGCGGCAGGCATGGCGGCACATTTAGCAGGCATGCTGGCAGCTTCAACAATCAGACCAGTAATAGGCATACCTATGGACAGTGGTCCACTGAAGGGAGAGGTAGCATTGATGAGTACTGTCATGATGCCAGCAGGCACACCAGTGGGTACTATGACCATAGGTAGAGCTGGTGCTGTCAATGCAGCCTATATGGCGGTACAGATCATGGCATTACAAGATGATGAGCTTAGGGTAAAGCTTCAAGAAGACAGAGTCTCTAAGGCAAAAAAAGTAGAGCTTGATTCTTCTGAGATAGAAATAATATTATGAAACTTAAGAAAGTAGAAATTTGCAAATGAATACTAATGCCATCACTTTTTCTGAACTGTTATTGAAGCTCCAGGAATTTTGGGCAGAGCAGGGGTGCAATATCTTGCAGCCATATGATATACCAAGTGGAGCAGGCACATTTCATCCAGCGACATTGCTGAGAAGCTTAGACTCCAAGCCTTGGTCAGCTGCGTATGTGGCACCAAGCCGTCGCCCCACAGATGGACGATATGGAGAGAATCCAAATAGACTAGGGGCGTATTATCAGTTTCAAGTGCTCATTAAACCAAGCCCCGATAATATTCAGGAGCTTTATTTAAAATCCTTGGAGTATTTAGGGTTGAACTTACAGGAGCATGATATCCGTTTTGTGGAAGACAACTGGGAGTCACCGACACTTGGTGCATGGGGTCTAGGCTGGGAGGTATGGCTTGATGGTATGGAGATTACTCAGTTTACATATTTCCAACAGGTGGGCGGTATTGCCTGTGACCCAGTCGCAGTGGAGATCACATACGGTACAGAGAGGCTTGCTATGTACTTGCAGGGAGTAGAATCAGTTTATGATTTAGTATGGAATCGTATGAATGATACTGTCACTACATATGGAGATATACACAAAGAGACAGAGTATGAGTTTTCTAGATACCATTTTGAAATAGCCAATATAGAGAAGCTATTTCAGCACTTTGAAGACGCAAGTAATGAATGCAAGGTCTGCCTAGAGGCAGAACTCCCACTGCCAGCCTATGACCAATGCATGTTAGCTTCACATGCTTTCAATATGCTTGATGCCAGAAAAGCTATATCTCAGACACAAAGACAGAA
The DNA here is from genome assembly GCA_012329065.1 of Sulfurovum sp. Taxonomy (GTDB): domain Bacteria; phylum Campylobacterota; class Campylobacteria; order Campylobacterales; family Sulfurovaceae; genus JAAXPZ01. The sequence goes on from JAAXPZ010000029.1 coordinate 13,516, forward strand.
CTATATCCTCAAAGTAAGGGAACTTTCTATAGGATGTGCACAGCTCTATAAAGAGCAGGAGCCTGAACGAAACAAGAGAATTTGTAGAAGTTTAATATTGACTCAAGGAGAGAATCATGTCAAACGATAATAGACGCAAAAAAACAAAAAGACCATATTTTATAGAATCGGAAATTAAACTAGCACTAACAGTGCTTGAAAAACTAGAGAAGCCTCTCGAGTTATTTTATTATCTTATGAGAAAGAACGAGAAGACTTCAACTGTAATAATGCTTCTCTCTGCTGATGGATTAGAGCTTAAGGAGATGCTGCTATCAGAAAAAAGAGATAGTGATCTATTGGTTGAGATAGATAAAGAGAATCAAATTTTTGCAATCGCCTGCCAAGAGACAAGTGTGGATGAAGGGTATCGATTTGCATTGAGACTCCGTAAACATTTACAAGATCAGGGTCTAGAAAAACTTTATTTGGCAGAGGTTGAGATTTCTTCACAGAGCTATTCAGAAAAGGATGTATTGCTAAAGCTTGTAGATCTCTATGTTGGTAGCGTGAGAGACGAGAAGAACAACGAGACAGTATTTTATAGTTTTTACTAAATAGATTGGTGAGGGAGATGGTATGAAGTTGCAAGAAATATACAGCATGCTCGATCAAATAAGCCCCTTTGAGCTTCAAGAAAACTGGGATAACTCTGGGTTGATTATAGGCGATATGGGTAGAGAAGTGTCACAGATAGTCCTCTCTTTGGATGTTGATGAAAAGATGGTGGAAGAATCAGTCAAAGGGACACTTTTTGTGGTGCACCATCCTCTAATATTCTCTGGACTGATGCAGTTAGATTTGACAAAATACCCGTCAAATTTGATTGAGAAGATGATACTCAAAGGCCAATCATGTATCGCAATGCATACCAATTTTGATAAAACACATCTCAATCGCTATGTCTTTGAAAAAATACTAGGTTTGAAGCTCTCATCTCAGAATGATTTTGTCTGTATTGCAGAGGGTGAGTGGAGATATAAAGACCTGCAAGACCTTGTAAAAGAAAAATTAAACCTACCTATGTTAAAAGTCATAGGAAAAAAAGAATATATAAAAACAATAGCATTGACTACAGGAGCTGGAGCATCTCTTATAGATGAAATTGATGCAGATTGTTTTTTAACAGGGGATATTAAATATCATGATGCGATGAAGGCTATGAGTCAAAATCTAATGATGATAGATATTGGACATTATGAGAGTGAATGTTTTTTTGCTGAGATACTACAACAGGATTTGAAAATTTTAGGGATTTTAGCTATAATAATGAAATCAAAAAACCCGTTTACAATAGAACGAACAAACTAACCAACCATAAATTGTAGCCAAAACAATTTACCACCTAAAGGATATAGATTGAACAAACACCTAGAAGGGCTTGTAGAGCTTTCAGATATTGATAAAAGTGTAGATGGATTCACTCCTCAAATAGAGATTGCAGAGAAGAAGATAACCAAAGAGCAACAAAAAGTTGATGATGTCACAGAGAAAATAGCCAATCTTCATAGTCTTATAGAAGACAATGGTAGCAAAATCAAGAGTTATGAAGAGCAGATTGCTACGCTAGACGAGCAACTAAAGTCTATCCAAAAGAAAAACAAAGCGATCACAAATGAAAAAGAGATGAAAGCCCTGTCTCTAGAAGAGGAGCTTGCTAAGGAAAAGTTGACATTTGCCAATGAGGAGATAGAAAGACTTGGAAAAATCAACGAGACTAAGAAAGAAGAAGAGAAAGAGCTAAATATTAAACTAGAAGAGCTTAGTGCTGTTGCGGTCACGGTCAACAAAGAGGCAGAAAAAAAGCTAGCAGATATCGAAAAGCAGAAATCAGGTCTTTACGAGGAGAGAGTAAAAAAAGTTTCTTCAATAGACCAGAAAATTTTGGTATTTTATGAAAAAGTAAGAAACTGGGCAGGTAACACCGCAGTAGTTGCAGTAAAAAAACAGGCATGCTACGGATGCTATATGAAGATCAATGACAAGGCATACAGCGAAGTAATCAGAGGCGAAGAGATCGCCACATGCCCACACTGTGGAAGAATTCTCTTTTTAGAGAAAGTTGAAGCTGAGGCTTAAATATCATTAAGGCATATAGGTACATGGGAGATAAAATATTTTTCTTCTTCTATGTTGCCATATCTACTTTGGTAAATATCGCTACACTTCCTTATTTGTTGCTTATCTCGAAAAAAAAGCAAAAATATAAACAATCAATACCAGCTAGATTTTTTATGACCAACAATAAGCCTTTGGTGGCAGATGGTGTTTGGTTTCATGCGTGTAGTTATGGTGAGACAAGATCGCTATATCCTCTGATAGATATATTGCCTGTGTCCGTACTGAGGTTGAGCAGTATTACTCAGACAGGACATGGTGCCATGGCAGAAAAATCACCACAACAGTGTAGATATCTTCCCTTTGAGCCATGGCTTCTATTTTGGATGAAGCCTCAGTATATTTTGATTGTCATGGAAGCAGAGCTATGGTATATGCTTTTTGCACTTGCTAAAAAAAAGGGTAGCAAAACTATGCTTGTCAATGCCAGGGTTTCTGATGCTTCTTGGAATAGATACAAACGCTTTAGCTGGCTATACAGAAGGATATTTCGATATATAGACGAAGTATATGTGCAGAGAGATATAGACCAAGAACGATTGGTAGTAATAGGGGCTAAAAATGTTAAAGTCACAGGCAACATCAAATTGGCATCAATTCCAAAACCAAATAGAATAATCCAGAAGCAAGATGGGCTGTTGATTTGTGCTGCGAGCACACATAAAGGTGAAGAAGAAATTATATTAGATTCTTTTGCCCAATTAAGAAAACAAGTATATGATGCCAAGCTAATCATCGTGCCTAGGCATCCAGAAAGATTTGAGAATGTAGCGGAAATGAGCCAATCTTTTTGTAAAAATAATAATATGAAATTTGGGCTATATTCTCAAGCACAATCATTAGAAAATGATTTGACTGTTGTGGATAAGCTTGGCGAGCTTATCAACCTATACGCAATTTCTGACATTGTGATATTAGGAGGAGCATTCGGTAAGTATGGAGGTCATAATGCTGCAGAAGCAGCACAGTTTGGATGTAGGATAATATCAGGTGAATACTACTACAACCAGAGAGATATTTTTGATTCTATAGAAGGAATAGTTGTAGCGAATAAAGAAAAATTGACACAGATATTGTTGGATTATGAGAGTCTTCCAATGACAAAAATAACCCAGCAAACAAATTTAGAACCAATTATAAACTCAATAAAACAAACATTAAAAGAGAGAGAAAATGGAACAAGCCTATAAACTTTTGGCACAGCAAAAAGAGATATCTAACAATAAGGCTAAAGAGCTTATAGATAGAGGATTGGTATTTGTTGGAGATAGACAGCTCAAAATTGCCAGAGCTCAACTGCCAGAAGATAGTAGATTTCGCATAGAGATGCCAGAAGATATCACTGTTATATACGAAGATGAGGATATGGTAGCAGTCAACAAACCAGCCGGCATAGATAGCTACGAGGTACAAGACTCTATAGCCGGTACTGAGCTTCTGCATAGACTTGATCGTGATACTAGCGGTGTTCTACTACTTGGCAAAAACAAAGAGTTTATCAAAGATGCTGTTAAGGCTTTCAAGCAGAGAAAAGTAAGTAAAGAATATATAGCGTGGGTAGAGGGCGTGGTCTATGAAGAGATAGTTATCGATACACCTATTCACACCATAAAAAAAGGCAAAGCATTTTCGAAGATAGATGAGAGGATAGGGAGGCCAGCACATACAGAAGTTTATCCAGATGAGGTGCAGGGCAAAAAGAGTAAGGTCAAAATCATGATTGCTACAGGCAGAACTCATCAGATCAGAGTGCATTTGGCATCTGTAGGTCATCCTGTAGTTGGGGACAGTCAGTATGGTAGTAGAACCAGAGCCAAAAGAGCACTACTTCATGCACGCAAGATAGGGCTACTAGGTAAAGAGTTTGTAGCACCTGTGCCAACAGACATCAAGAGATACAAATAGAGTTTTAGATAAGATACATGATTATTTTATAAATTTTTTAGGATATATATATGTTTGACACCATTACAGACAGCTTCAAAAATGCCATAGGTAAAATCCGTTTTCATGATGATGAAAAGGCACTCAAAAAAGCGACAACAGAGCTCAAGAAGTCACTTCTAAAATCTGATGTACACCACAAAGTTGTAAAAGAGCTTATCAAAACAATAGAGCTTGAAACCAAAAAGAATGGTATAGGTAAAGATAACTTTTTAGCAGCACTACAGCATGAGCTGACTCGCATTCTCACTGCAGAAGGAAATCAGGGTTTTGTGTTTGTCTCTAGACCACCTACGGTTGTGTTGATGACTGGGCTCCAAGGATCAGGAAAGACAACAACAACAGGCAAACTCGCCTATATGTTAAAAGAGCAAAAGAAAAAGAAGGTGCTTATAGCAGCAGCAGATCTACAAAGGCTAGCAGCCGTAGAGCAGCTGAGGCAGATATGTGCAGATATAGAGGTTGATCTTATAGCAGATGAGGATAGCTCGCCAGATGAGATTGCCAAGAAAGCTCTTGAGAAAGCCAGAGATGAGATGTATGATGTCTTGCTTATAGATACGGCTGGACGACTTGCTATTGACGAGCAGTTGATGGGTGAGCTAGAACGCATCAAGGATGTAGCCAGACCTGATGAAATCTTTTATGTGGCAGATGCGATGACAGGAATGGATGCAGTACGCACAGCTACAACATTTAAGGAAAAAATTGGTATCACTGGTGTGGTGCTTTCAAAATTTGATGGAGACAGTAAGGGTGGAGTAGCACTTGGCATCTCACATCAGGTAGGTGTGCCACTTAGATTTATAGGTAGTGGTGAGAAAATGCCAGACTTGGAAGTCTTTATTCCAGAGAGAATCACCAACCGTCTCATGGGTGCAGGAGATATAGAGGGACTTGCTGAAAAAACATCTGCTATCATTGATGAAAAAACTGCTAAAAGAGTTGCAAGTAAGATCAAAAAAGGACAGTTTAACTATAATGACTTCCTAGAGCAGATGGAACAGATGAAAAAATTGGGCTCCATGAAGTCCATTATGGGGATGATTCCTGGTATGGGCAATATGGCAAAACAGATAGGTGATATGGATTTGGAAAATTCCAGTGAGATGAAAGCAATTAAATCAATGATCGGCTCTATGACCAAAAAAGAAAGAGAAAATCCAGACCTGCTAAATAATACTCGAAAACGCCGTATAGCAGCAGGTGCAGGACTAGAGTCTATGCAGGTGAATCGTGTACTAAAGCAGTTTAAGAATGCAGCCAAGATGGCTAAAAAGATGTCCAGCAAAGGTGGCATGAAAGAGATGCAGAAAATGATGGGTCAGATGAGCGACCAAGGCAGCGGAGGCATCCCTGGGTTACCTAGGTAGTAGACATAACTTTATATAACTAGGGGGGGGATATGAAAATCTCACATATATCTTTTATACTGTTTTCTTTGGTCATGTTTTTGGCATGCGGTGAAGATGACAACAAAAGTGCAGATCAAGAGTTAAAAGCAAAACAGAAAGCCGTTCATATTGATGCGAGAGAGGATGCGTCCACACTTGTACTTGCTGCTATACACATTGGTATTATTGATGCAGATATAGACAAAAATAGCTCAAATATCAGTGTAGTAGATTTGGCAAACAAGCTAGAGTGGAATCATATATCACCAAGCAGAAGCCATGCCGCAGGAATCAAAAAAGATGGTACTTTATGGGTGTGGAAATTGAGCTCCAAACGCAATGGTACTGTAGATAAAAATAGCTTGATACAAATAGGGATAGAGAAAAATTGGAATTTTGTTTCGGCAGGATACAGGTATACTATGGCTATCAGCAGTACAGGTGAATTATATGGCTGGGGAGCCAATGCTCATGGTCAACTAGGAGATGGCACAAAAACAAATCGAGATATGCCAGTTCGCGTAGGTGAGGCATCTAACTGGAGAATAATATCAACAGAATATAGGCACACAATGGCTATCAATAGCAAAGGTGAATTGTATGGCTGGGGCTATAATGGTTTTGGTCAGCTTGGAGATGGCAACACAACAAACCATAACAAACCCGCTCATGTAGCAAAAGAAAAAAGCTGGAAATCTGTCCAAGCTGGTACATACCATACTACGGCTATCAGCGGCGATGGGAAAATGTATACATGGGGATATAACCGATATGGCCAGCTTGGCAGCGGGGATAGCAAAAAAAGTAATTTACCTATCTTGATAGATGATAAAAAAACTTGGCAACAGCTTTCTACAGGTGGTTATCACTCTTTGGCAATAAGCAAAGACGGTAAACTATATGGATGGGGACTAAATAAAGCTAGGCAACTAGGTGATGGCAGTAAGTCAAATCGCAAAATACCAGTATTGATCAAAAAAGATATTTTATGGAGATCGGTATTGGCAGTGGGGATGCAAAGTATTGCAGTAGATGTAAACGGCAAGATATACAGGATGGGTCACCCTCTAATAAGCCAAAAAATCAACAAGAAGCAGAGTCAAGTCGCTACACAAGTCAAGAAGAGTATCTTGGTAAAGCGTCCCAAGACAAAAAAAATAATACCTGCAAAGCAAGCTATCATAAAGCAAGAGCCTATAAAAAAACTAACAAGCTTATCGGTCAAAAAGAGCAATATCGGCAACAATGCAGTAAAAGTATCTGGAGAATATGAGAGTATTTCGTTTAGTCATTGGGGATATGATGTTTTATATGAAAAAGATATAGAAGCTAAAATACAGTTTGAAAGATATTTGCCATTAGAATACGATGGAGTGTCCGAACTATCCATAAAACTTTCTCAGCGACAGTAAGCATTTATAAACATTATGCTAAAATCGCGTTCCTAAAAGTATTGATGAGTGCTTAAACTTGTTTAGCCGACATTTCATTAGTGGTAGTTGTCAGTACTTATCGTAGTCCTCAGCGGATGGCTCACACGGATAGCCGTGTTTTCTGAAGCCTTTCCCGCTAGGTAAAATAAAGCAATATAAGGAAAATAGCATGACAATGATCAGAATGGCAAGAATGGGTAGAAAAAAGAAACCATTTTATAGAATAGTGGTAACAGACAGTAGAAAAAGAAGAGATAGTGGATGGATCGAGACTATAGGTCACTATAACCCAGTATCAGCCAACAAGGACTTGACGCTTGATGAAGAAAGATTGAACTATTGGTTGGGTGTTGGTGCACAAATGAGCCCAACAATCAAAAGACTAGCCAAAAGATAAGCTAATGGCAAAAGATTTTGTGCTCGCTTATGCTAGAATGATTGTCAAATATCCTGATGCTGTCTCTGTGGAGATTTTAGCTCTTGATGAGTCAACAGAAGAGATTACAATATATGCTGACCCAGAAGATGTAGGCAAGCTAATAGGTAAAGAGGGACGCATGATAAATGCGATCAAAACGGTTATATCGGGCTGTAAGGCAAAGTATGGCAAAAGCTACAGAGTAAATGTCAAAGCTAAGACCTAAACAATGAAAAATGAGCAATTTTTCATCGCTCAAATAGGTCGCACGATCGGATTGTATGGTGATTTAAAACTTCATCTTCATACAGATTTTCCAGAACAGTTCAAAGTCGGAGCTATGCTCCAAAGTGATAAAGAAAAACTAGAGATAGAATCTTACAATCCTACTAGAGGGATGATTCGATTTATAGGGTATTCCTCTATAGAATCAGCAAAAATACTCACCAATACTAAGCTTTATAGTACGATAGATCAGACCAAAGAAAATTGTTCTTTGAGTAAAGGTCAACACTTTTGGTTCGATATTATAGGACTAGATATTTACGAGAATGAAGAGCAGATTGGTACAGTAGAGGACATAGATCGCATGCTTGAGATTGACTACCTGCTGATCAAAACTGATAGTAAACTTGTGGATGAGGGGCATGCCAAGGACTTTTTGCTACCCTATATCCCTAGATATATCATCTCTGTGGACAAAGAAAGCAAAAAGATTTATGTTGTTGACGCAAAAGATATACTAGAAGCAAGTTGATGCACTTTTCTTTTGTCACACTATTTCCTCATATTGTCAAAGGCTACTTTTCTGATTCTATTTTAAGTCGTGCAATTAAAGAAAAGAAAATATTTATTGATTTTTATAACCCTAGAGACCTGACAGCAAATAAACATCTCAAAGTAGACGAGCCAATGATAGGTGGTGGTGCTGGTATGTTGATGACTCAACAACCTCTTGATGATACCCTTATGAGTATTAAAAGGCAGTCCCATGAAGCCTATGTATTGTTTCTCACTCCTGTTGGCAAGCCATTTAAGCAGCATGATGCCAAAAGGTTGTCATCTAAAAAGCACATTGTGTTAGTAAGTGGTCGTTATGAGGGGATAGACGAGAGAGTGATAGAGCAACATGCAGATGAGCTTTTCTCTGTGGGTGACTTTATATTGACAGGTGGAGAACTACCTTCTATGATGTTGTGCGATGCTATATCTCGTAATGTATCAGGAGTGCTTGGAAATAGTGATTCTCTAGTAATGGAAAGCTTTGAGAGCAGGTTGCTTGAGAGCCCGTCTTTTACGAAGCCCAGCAGTTATAAGGGCATTTCTGTCGTTTCAGAGTTTTTAAAGGGAAATCATAGTAAAATCGCAGACTTAAAAAACTGGATGTCTTTGTGTAAGACAAAGTATTTCAGACCCGACTTATATGTAAAAGCAAAGGCAAATAATGAAAAATAAATACATAGAGAGCTTTGAAAAAACTCAACTAGAGAGTAAAACTATCCCTGAGTTTAGAGCTGGAGATACGCTAAGAGTAGCTGTAACGATCAAAGAAGGTAGCAAGACTAGAGTTCAGAACTTTGAGGGTGTCTGTATCGCAATCAGAGGCGAGGGCACTGGTAGAACTTTTAATGTTAGAAAGATAGGTGCCAACAGTGTAGGTGTAGAGAGAGTTTTTCCACTATACTCAGACAGTATTAATGAGATTACAGTCCTCAGAAGAGGTAAAGTAAGAAGAGCCAAACTATTTTATCTTCGAGATAGAAAAGGCAAGGCCGCTCGTATCAAAGAGCTACGCCGAAAATAGCTCTCTTTCTCAATTGTGCCCATCTTCTTGAGTTGTGCACAACTATATAAACTCTCAAACTTTATTTCTTTATCTTTTTCTAATATAATTACAATATTTTCTACAGCAAAAACAAAGGCTTAAGTTGTCAATTTTAAACAAAATATTTGCTAGACTACTTTCACTCATCCAATTTATCCTCGTTGTTATTTTTATAGTATTCGAAGAGATTGTATGGGAAAACTTTGCCAGACCAATATATAACTTTATTCAAGATTTACAAATATTGCAGTTATTGGAAAAAAAACTAAAAAAAACTAATAGATATTTTATATTGTTACTCTTTGTTATGCTCTTTGTTGTAGCTGAAGCTACAGGTATCGTTGCTGGTGTTATATTTGTTAAAGGAATGGTAACTCTTGCTATATTTCTTTATGTGCTGAGGATTCCGATAGTTGCATTTACATTTTGGCTTTTTAGGGTGACAGAGGATAAGCTTTTGTCTTTTGGGTGGCTCAAATATCTATATCTGAAAATACTAGATATATTTGAATGGGTCAAGTCACGAGACACATACATCAGTATGCTCAGTACGGCAAGAGATTTTAAGATCAAAGTAAAAATATTCACAAAAGAGTTTAGGCAAAAATATATATCTGGAGATAGCCCTATAGCAAAACGATTTGCAAAGACATATACCCAACTCAAAAAAATAATACAAAGAGAGGCTTAGTAAGATCTACTTTTTATAGCCTGTTGTGCTTCTCTGTCTAGGGTTTTGGCTTTAAGGTCAGCTCTTTTATCATGAAGTTTTTTTCCTTTGGCAACAGCAATGCTGACCTTGACCAAATTTCGTTCATTGAAGTAAAGCATAAGAGGTACCACTGTCAGAGCGTCTTTGTGTATCTTTATATATATTTTTTCTATCTGCTTTTTGTGGAGAAGTAGTTTTCTTGGTGTCCTACTATCCCTACTGTAGTGTCTATTGGTGGTCTCAAGCTCCGCAATATATGTGTTCATTAGATGCAGTTCACCTTTGATAAATCTACAAAAAGCATCACTTAGATTGGCTCTTTTTGCACGAAGAGCTTTGACCTCTGACCCTTGCAAGACGATACCTGCTTCAAATTTCTCAAGTATCTCATAGTCGTGTCTAGCTTTTTTGTTCTGCACTATAAGATTGATTGCCATTTATCCAAACCTTCTGTTAATACTTTTTTGTCATTATATCACAAACTATTATGAAGGTTGCAGATGGAAAATGACATAAAAGATTACAAGATCAAAGCTCTCAAAAGAGAAATACTTATAAATAACCTCAAAGCTTGGATAGTAGGCATTATATTGATAGCCCAAATCATATTTATAGGAGCCTTGTTCGCAAAGAGTGGATACTTTGGTAGCAAGACTTCTGCCTCTGACAAGAAGGTTGGAGTGCTAAGATATAACAAGACCGTAACTGAAGAATTTACGACTAAGATCATGGAAAAAATGGACAAATTAAGAAACGATAAAAGCTATAAGGAGATACTATTTATCATGGGTTCACCTGGAGGCTCTCCTACGGCCAGTGAAGAGCTTTCGGAATATCTGAAGGCATATCAAAAAGATAAAAACATTACTATGTATGTAGAATCCATAGCAGCAAGCGGTGGATACTATATCGCCTCTGCCATCAAGCCTTTGGTTGCCAACAAGAATGCCATAGTAGGTTCCATAGGTGTCATTATGCCTCATTACAACCTAGGAGAGCTTGCCAAAAAGATAGGAATAGAGGAGGATTATTTGGCAGCAGGAGAGTATAAAAAACCCATATCTGTGTTTGAAAAAATTGATGATGAAAACAGGGAGTACATGACCAAACATTTAATTAAGCCTACATATGAAAACTTTATAAATGCGGTTGCGAGTAACAGGGGGATCAAGAGAGATAAGTTATTACCATTTACTGAGGGTAAGATTTATATTGCAAATGCACCTGAGATACAAGGTGTTCTGGTAGATAAAATTTCATCCTTGTATAAAATCAAAAATGAGCTCCGAGAGAAACATGGTAAAAATGTACAGTTTGTCAAAATAGAAACTGAAAAAAAGTTTCCATTTTTACCTGAAGTCAAACTTTCTCTAGACATAGAGGCACTCAAGACAGGATTTGGTCTGAAATAAGCAGAAATTAATTTCTACAAGATAAAATTAACTATTATATTTTTAGGGAGACAATTGGGATGCGAAGAGTATGGCAGATAGTTTTTATCAGTACACTAGCACTATTTTTAACGGCATGTTTTGATTTGGTAGCACAGAGTAAGCATATTCAAGTGGAAAAAAACAGTGTTGAAAACCCAATTGTGCTAGGTCCTACTTCTGAGCAAAGTGATGGCGTAGTGATTTACACAATAGTGACTCAGCCGTCTCATGGTGCACTAGATGGGGAGGCTCCACTTTTAACATATACTCCAGATACGGATTATGTGGGAAAGGACAAATTCACCTTTAAGCTAGGTGATGGCGAAAAAGAATCCAATATAGCAACAATTTCGATAAGTATAGTAGATACCGAAGTAGAGGAAGAAAACAATAACACTTCTATGTAGAAAGCCTAAAAAAAGTACTTCCGCTTCCAGAAAAAAACCATCCTTTCTTATTTAGTTTTTCTATTTCTGGATACGCCACCATAGCGGCTGGATACAAATCGTTTATAACCACGGGATCTACTATTGTGTTCAGAAGAGTCCTAGAGTCTAAATTTTCCCAGCCAAAAAATGATGCAGGATCTATGCGTTCAAGCAAATACTTTTTAAATACTTTATACACAACAGTGGTATCGCAGGCTATGTCAGGCGTATGTAGCTCTAGAGACAAAGGCTCTTCATCAAAAGGAGTAACAATCTCTCCGAATCCTTTGACATTAGCAGATGGATAGTTGTAGATAAAAAAGGGTAGATCAGCTCCTACTTCTGATCCAATTGCTGCTAATGTTTCGGTGTCGATATCTAGTTTACATACTTCATTGACAAGCCGCATAAATGCAGCAGCATCAGAACTGCCTCCTCCAAGCCCAGCTTGAGTTGGTATCTGTTTGCTAACCACTACTTTGTGATTCATAAAAAAATGTATTAGAATCGGGTTGTTTAGGTATCTATTGAGTGCTATAAATGCCTGATAGATAGTGTTGATTTTCCTATCAACCCCATCACAACCCTCTATAGTAAACTGTTCAAACTCTCCAGCTTCAAATGTGATAGTATCATACAAGTTCTCCACACGCACAAAGCGTGAGAGTAGAGTATGATATCCATCTTGATGACCTGTGATTTTGAGGAATATATTTACTTTTGCATGAGCTTTGATGGTCATTTTAGATCCTTATTATATTTTGGTATTCTGTTAAATCTATACTTTACTGCACTGTTTATTATCTCAATAATCGAAAAAAAGTTTAATGTTTCAATAAGATACACTCCCGCACTTTTGTTTGTAAAATATTCTATCGATATTTTCTTGCCTAGCTCTAGATACTCTTCATCTCCTGTATAGTTGTTGCGTGGGATTGCTAGATACTTAAAAGGATCAAGTGCTCTTTCGTCATCAAAATAGAACTTCCCCTCATGAATACGATGCAGACTAGAGAGTGCACAGCTGACCCCAAGTTTGTCAGCTACGAGTGCCCCCAAGCTTCGTATATATGTACCTTCAGATACTTTGGCTTCAAAGTGTACAAAAGGGTGATTATAGTTGATGAGCTTGATGCTGTAAATAGTAGAAACAATGGTTTTTAGCTCTACCACTTGTCCTTTGCGTGCTAGCTCATAAGCCCGTCTACCATTTGTCTTTTTAGCGGAGTATTTGGGTGGGCGATAAGAGAGTTCTCCAGATAGTGAGTTGAGAGTATTTTTAATCATTTCTATGTTGAATTCTGGTATTTCTTTGATGCTACCTATTTGTTCTATATCAAGACTTGGGGAGTCAACTCCTAGCCATAGGGTTGCTTTGTAGCTTTTGGGTGCTTTGTCGAGATATTGAAAGAGTTTGGTGTATTGTCCAGTAGCAACGATGAGGCATCCTGTGGCAAATGGATCAAGTGTGCCAGAGAAGCCTACTTTTTTAGTATTATACTTACGCTTGATATGACCCATATAGCCGTTTGATGACCTAAATATAGGCTTATTTACAACAAATAAACGATTCAATAACTTTCCTACACCGATTGCACAAATGAGCTAAGAATCTCTTTTTTGTTGCCCCCAAAATTTATAAGAAGCTTATACTCTCTACCAGATTTGTTAGCAGCCTGCACGCGACCTATGCCAAATATCTTGTGCTTGACTAGATCACCTTTTTTGAAATCTGCTGTCTTGGTGATCTTGAGGGCGGTATCACTGATCAATCCTGCTTCTCCAAGGAAACGACTCTTGTCTAGCTGTTTTCTACGACCTTTATAGAACCTGCTGTCAACATAGCACAAAGTAAGATCAGACTTCGCTCTAGTGATAGCAACATAGCCAAGACGGCGTTCCTCTTCCATATTGCAGCCTTCACCCAATAACGGAAAGAATTCTTCTTCCATGCCTATGACATAGAGATGCTCAAATTCAAGTCCTTTGGCAGCATGTATGCTCATGATGGCAACAGTATCTTGTTCTACTTCATCTTGATCACTTTGTAAAGAGATATTATTTAGAAACTCATCAAGTGTAATATCTGGATTTTGCATGATTGATTCACGGAAGTATCCATAAAATTCATCGATATTTAGTACTCGCTCATACCCATCTACTAAGCTATGATAATGATCTTTGAGCTTGATGGTCTCTTCAAATAGAGTAACAAAATTATATATAGACTCTTCTGTCTCAGCCTGTAGCATATGTATGTCATCTATCAATTTTTTGAGTGAGGTGGCAGCTCGTTTAGTAGTAGCCTTTTCCAGCTCTTTGAGTGAAAGAGTCTCTATAGCCTGATAGATCGACAGGTGTTTATCATATGCGAGTCTATGAAGTTTGTCTATAGAAACTTTTCCGATACCTCTCTTTGGTTTGTTGGCAATTCGTAAAAAAGAGAAATCATCATGAGGGTTAGATAGTACCCTAAAATATGATATGATATCTTTGACCTCCGCTCTCTCATAGAATCGCATTCCACCGATGAGCTTAAATCCCAATCCTTCCTTAGTAAAGCCCTCTTCTAGAGATCTTGAGAGTGCATTGATACGATAAAGCACAGCAACCTCATCTTGGTGTACTCCGCTTGAGAGTAGTTCTTTGATCTCCTTGGCTATGGCTCTGGATTCATGACCTTCATCCAGAGAATGCAGAAGCTTGACCGCTTCTCCATCTCCTTTGTGAGAAGATAGTTTTTTGCCAATCCTATGGCTGTTATGTTCGATAAGAGCGTTGGATGCATCTAAGATAGGCTGCGTAGAGCGATAATTCACTTCAAGTTTGACTATCTTTGTATCTTTGAAGTGTTTATGGAAATCTAAGATATTTCGTATATTGGCACCTCTCCAGCCATATATGCTTTGATCGTCATCTCCAACAACACTGATATTGTCATGTTCACTCGATAGGTGTTCAAGAAGCTTAAATTGTAGCTCATTTGTATCTTGATACTCATCCACCATGATGTATTGGTAGTGATTACTTACCTCTTTGCGTAGTTTAGGGTGTTGGTCTAAGATTTTAAATGTAAGCATCAGTAAGTCATCAAAGTCTACTAAGTTGTTTTCAACTATATTTGCTTCATAAGCTTCATAGATTTTGGCTATATTTTTATAGTCAGGCAGTTCAGCTTTTTCTGTCACTTCTTTGGGATCAAGCAGTGTATTTTTGTATTTTGAGATTTCACTACCTATGAATGACAGGTTGAGGTCAACTTTCATCTCTTTTGCGATGGATCTGATAAGTCTTTTCTTGTCATCACTGTCGATAATCACAAAAGTATTCCTGCGTCCTAGTTTTTCTATATGGAACTTTAGGAAGATAAGTCCAAATTTATGAAATGTACAGAGAAGAGGAGGTGAGGCATAGCGATTTCCAATGAGTGAAATAGCCCTTTCTCTCATTTCACTGGCTGCTTTATTTGTAAAAGTCAAAGTGAGAGTATTGGCAGGATCTATGCCTACTTCTCCGATGAGATATGCCAATCGTGTAGTGAGTGTTTTAGTTTTACCACTCCCAGCACCCGCAAGGATTAGAAGAGAACCGTCGATATGTGTAACAGCTTCTCTCTGTGCCTGATTAAGTTCCTCTAGCATTGTATCCTCCATTAATAAATAATTATATCTATAAATTCATAAAGAGTTGATAGGAGTACACAAGAGACACTTGTGTGTTTAGACAAACAAAATTTTACTAAATAAGTTCAACTTATGTTTATATTTGCTATAGTTAAATATAAAGATGGATTATAATTTATAACTAAAAGGATGTTGTGTGCTAAAAGATTTCGTAAAAATGGAAACATTTCTAACAGTAGTTAGGGAGAGAAGCTTCTCTAAAGCTTCTGCAAGACTAGGTATATCGCAGCCTGCGGTGACACAGCAGATCAAATATATAGAGAAATATCTAGACAGCAAAATCATAGAAAGAAAAAAGAACGGTATTCGACTGACTTCATCAGGAGAAGCACTTTATAGAGTAGCAATAAAACTTGAGAAGTGCATTCAAGGTGCAGAGGGTGAGATGCTTGATATTATAGATAAAAAGATTACCTTTAGGCTTGGAGCATCTTTTACTATTGGTAGCTATGTAGTTCCTGGCGACTGCCTCAATACTATGAGCGAAGTAATCAATAATGATATTAAGTTACATGTAGGTTTGAGTAGTGAGATTGTAACGAAGCTTAAAAACAAGGAACTAGATCTTGGTCTTGTGGAGTCTCAGATTTTGGATGATGACTTGATATCTAGGGAATGGAAAGAGGACGAGTTAGTGGTGTTTAGTAATGTTCCGATTCCAAAAATACTGAAACCAGAAGACCTTTATGGCTTTAGATGGGTATGTCGTGAAGAAGGAAGCCATACACGAAAAATCATGACAGAAGTATTTACTGAGCTTGGTGTGCAGTGTACATCTTTTAATATGATCTCTGAAGTGAGCGACACGACCGCAGCTCTACAAACAGTTAAGAGGAGTACTAAAGATCCCTCAAACCCTGTAGTTTCCGTGGTTTCCAAACATGCCATAGCAGATAAAGTACGAGATGGAATATTGTTTGAATCAAGACTCCAGGGCTATAAGATGCTTAGACATTTCTATATCATGTATCACAAAGATAACAAGTATAATGCCTATGTTAACAATACAGTGGATCATATTCTTTCAGGGTATTGCTAAAGGGCAACCCTAATGCAGATAAGCTACGGTGTCTCTTGTGTGCACTTCGTAGCGAGTATATTTTCTATTTTGCTTTAACGGTTTTTTCGCCAAGGTCTATCCAGCCGTAATTTATACCACCTTTGAGTTCATAAACATTCTTGTATCCAAGTTTATCTACCAGCCAGTTTCCTACAGCTTTGGTTCTGTTGGCATGTGCACAGTAGATGATAAAAGGGCTCTGCTTGTCTTTGACTATCTTGGATAGGTCTTCCATCCATTTTTCTGCAAGAGCATTGCCTCTGACATCGAAGAATACCATCTGTTTTGCACCTTTTATAATACCAGTCTGTTTCCACTCTTGGGGTGTTCGGATGTCTATCACTGGCACACCTTTTCCCTGAAGTGCTTTGAACTGTTTGACATCTACTTCACCAAAACCTGCTGCCAATGAGAGGGATGTAAGTAGTGCCATAGTACTTGGGTATTTCATATTGTTCCTTGATTGATAATTAAGTATTTGATTGGAAATCATAATGTAAAAAGGTAAATGATATTTTTTGAAGTGGTGGCTCGAGACAGAATCGAACTGTCGACACAAGGATTTTCAATCCTTTGCTCTACCCCTGAGCTACCGAGCCACATTGTTTTAAGAGGATAGAATTATAGCTATCCAAGATTAAGAATCACTTAATTTTTTAATCTCATTTATAAAAAACTCACCCCTTTTTGCATAAGAGGAAAATTGATCCAAACTAGAGGCAGCAGGAGAGAGTAGTGCAACATGATTTTGGGTTAGGTTTTGATTGATTTTTCTTACAGCTATATCTATTTGTTTGCAGTTGTGATGAGTGATATTTCTTTTGCTTGCCATGGATGCAAGCTTGTCGCTATTACTGCCTACGGCGTATAGTTCTATTGTTTGACTAGCAATAAAATCCATTAGTATACTGAGGTCTAGACCTTTGTCATCTCCTCCTAATATGAGATGAATCTTGTTGTGGCTATAGGCTTTTATTGCCTGCATTGAAGCATCAGCATTGGTAGCTTTGGAATCGTTGACCCACAGCCTTCCTAAGTGGTCGTCAATCTCCTCTTGTCTGTGATTGTCTAGTTGAAAGTCATTGAGCAGCGAATAGTCGGTTTCATCAAAAAGAGTTCTGCTTATTGCTAGAGAAAGTAGCGCATCTTGCAAAAAAGCAGCTCTGTATTTTAGTTTGGAACTGTCTAAATCAAAAAAATGCTCCAGAAAGGCATCGTCGTTATACTCCACTACCCATGCATCCGTATCTGGTAACGAAAGCCCTTTTGGCACTAAAGCCAATTCTCCTTCTCTCATACCAAGTAGAGGTCTTAACTTGTCAGCCTCATACTGCTCTGGAGTTTCATGCCAATCTAGATGATCTGAAGTAACAGGCAGGAGCAAATAAATATCAGGTGAGGCATATTTGGTATGGTGTAGTGCAAAGGAGCTACTCTCAAGTATCCATATAGGGGCATTTGGGTCTAGTTCTGCGAGGGGTGTGCCTATATTTCCACCGCTTATAGCACCTTTTTTTGCAAGAAGCTGCGTTAGCATTTGTGTAGTTGTTGTTTTGCCATTTGTTCCTGATATCCATATGGTAAATGGCTTGGCATGCATGTGATTAAGGTGTGCATATTTTTTAGATAGAAAAAAATCATATTCGCTGATAAGATTGCAGGCATTTTTGACAAGAGGGTTGTCGGGCTTTAGACTAGGTGTGGTGATTTCTAATTTACTTTGGCTAGGATCAAAGCTGCTTGGTGGCAAAATGATATTTTTATTTTCGTCTTCTCTGCTCTCTATGGTGTTATCATCATAAAACCTAAAGCCTCCTCCAAGCATTTTGGCGATAGCCTTTGTTGTTTTGCCATAACCGAAAAAGACAATATCGTTTGTTTGCATTATCTGATTTTCAGCGTGATAAGTGCTAAAAGATTTGCCAAAAATGCAATCATCCAAAATCTAACAATAATTTTATTTTCGGCCCATTTTTTCATCTCAAAATGGTGATGAATTGGTGCCATAAGAAAGACTCTCTTGTTTCGGAGTTTATAGCTTCCTACTTGCAAAATGACAGAAACTGTCTCTATCACAAATATAATACCAATAAGCATAAGTAAAACTTCACTTTTGCCTAGTATTGCCATGTATGCTAAAAACGCACCGATAGAGAGTGAGCCTGTGTCACCCATGAAGAGTTCAGCAGGGTAGCAGTTGTACCATAGAAATGCCAAAAGAGCTCCGCAGAGGGCTGATGCGATGATGATTGCCTCTCCTACTCCATTGATATTTGGAAGCAGTAGATAGTCAGAGAAGATAGCATGTCCTGTCACATAAACAATGATAGATAATGTACCCAGTGCAACTACCGTGGGGACGGTAGCGAGTCCATCTAGTCCATCAGTTAGATTGACAGCATTGCTTGTGGCAACCAGTACACAGACCCAAAATAATATAGACCAATACCCCATATCCAAAAGTGGCTGCTTGAGAAATGGAACATATAATTCTGTAGGAAAATCTGCAAAAAGTATCAATATTAATGCTATCAGTATAGAAGCAGCTATTTGTAGCCCAAACTTAGTTCTAGCACTTAATCCCTCAAGGTTATCACCAGATAGTATCTTGCCAAGATCATCCTTGAGCCCTATGAGTGCGAAGGCTATAAGGGTGATTAGCCCAGCGACAGTATGCCAATTGGTGATATCAGCACTTACGATAGAGGCTATTATTGTGGCAGAGATAAATACAGCACCTCCCATAGTGGGGGTATACTGCTTGACCTCATGAATGGGCACATATTTATTGATTGGCTGATTAGCCTTTTTTGAGATAGACCAAGCTAGATATTTGGGCAAAAGAAATACAGTTAGACAAAATGCCAGAAAAAATGCAATTCCAGCACGCACAGATATATAGCTAAGGATATTGATGTCAAAGATTTGATGAAAGTAATATAGCATGAGCTCCACATTTAATTAGTTATTTATACAAGAAGTGTTATTTTACTATAATAATATAAAAATCAGGAAATTATCAATGAGTATAAATAAAACAATTTTGATTATTACAGATGGTATCGGACATAAGCCAGACAGCAAATGTAATGCTTTTGAAGATGCTGTCAAGCCCGCGTACGACAAACTGTTCGATTCCGCCCCAAAGACACTGATTTCCACTCACAGTATGAGCGTAGGACTGCCTGAAGGTCAAATGGGTAACTCAGAAGTAGGACATATGACCATAGGAAGTGGTCGCATACTCTATCAGGACTTAGTCAAAATATCTTTGGCGCTTGAGGATGGAAGTATAGAAGAGAACAGAGAACTACAGCAGACATT
Source organism: Sulfurovum sp. (assembly GCA_012329065.1). Lineage (GTDB taxonomy): Bacteria > Campylobacterota > Campylobacteria > Campylobacterales > Sulfurovaceae > JAAXPZ01. The sequence goes on from JAAXPZ010000029.1 coordinate 33,327, forward strand.
GGATACTAGCGATAGAGTTCATCTGATAGGACTTTTGAGTGATGGCGGAGTACACTCACATATAGAGCATACTATAGGTCTCGCAAAGCTTGCAAAATCACGAGGAAAAAAGGTATTTTTACATCTTATCACCGATGGTAGAGATGTGAGTCCTACATCAGCAAAAGAGTATATATTGCAAATAGAGCAAATAGTAGATGATGACATTGTCATAGCGACCATATGCGGTAGATTTTATACTATGGATAGAGATAATCGCTGGGAGAGAGTAGAGAGAGGCTATAGAGCCATAGTTGAAGCCACGATAAAAACTATACTTGAGCCATCAGCATACATAGATAATAGTTATGCAGATGATACTACAGATGAATTTATCGAACCTGTTGCTTTTGCTGGGTATGAGGGGATGATGGATGGTGACGCAGTAATCATAACAAACTTTCGGTCTGATAGAGTCAGAGAGATTGCCTCTGCTCTTGGAGAAGAGAAGTTTTCACATTTTCAAAGAGTTGACAAAAGCTTGCATATCGCCACAATGACACAATATGATGCTAACTTTTCTTATCCTGTCCTCTTTTCGAAAGAGCCACCTAAAAACACACTAGCACAAATCATTTCAGAGGCTGGGCTAAGACAGCTTCATACAGCAGAAACTGAAAAATATGCACATGTGACATTTTTCCTAAATGGTGGTATCGAAGAGCCATATCCAGGAGAGAGTAGAGTATTGATACCAAGTCCAGATGTTAGGACATATGACCTCAAGCCAGAGATGTCTGCCCCAGCAGTAGGGGAGGCAGTCAGGGTTGCCATGGATGATGAGTACGATTTTATAGTGGTAAACTTTGCCAATGGTGACATGGTAGGGCATACAGGAAATTATGAGGCAGCAAAAATGGCTGTTGAAGCCGTAGATAGAGAGTTGAGCAAGATTATATCTCAGGCTAAGGGAGTGAAATATAATGTTATGATTACCTCTGATCATGGCAATTGTGAAGAGATGAAAGATGCAGATGGAAATATACTTACAAATCACACAGTAGGTGATGTATGGTGTTTTGTCTTAGCCAAGGGTGTAGATAAGCTCAAAGATGGAGGAGGGCTGAATAATATTGCAGCTACTGTGCTAAAGCTGATGGGCTTAAGTATTCCTAAAGAGTTGGATGAACCATTGTATTGAATTTACATGAGGGTTCGTGTTTTTAAACTTCTTTCGATATTATAGACTCTATCTAGCTATACCACGCTTTTTATTACTTTAGCAAAACAAAAGTTATTTATATGTCTAAAATTTTCAATAAAAGACTCAGGGTACATAATTATAGTATAGAAAAATCAATAGTCAGGAGAGTGAATGAGCTTGAAATGTTATCCGTGCAAAGAGGGTCTATATGATCCAGAGTTTGAACATGATGCTTGTGGTATTGGGTTTGTTGCTCATCTCAAAGGGAAGCAGTCTCATGAAATTGTTAGCAAAGGCATAGAGCTACTGATTAATCTTGAGCATCGTGGTGCAGTTGGCGCAGAGTCAAACTCTGGTGATGGTGCTGGCATATTGACCCAGATGCCAGATAAATTTATGAGAAGAGCAGCACGCCAAGCGGGAATCAAAGAGGAGCTTCCTCCTTTTGGTGAATATGGCGTAGGAATGGTATTTATACCAAGGGATCCTGATGCCTACAGTGAAACACAGAGCATTGTGGAGCAATGTATAGAAGAGATGGGTCAAGAGTGTTTGGGTTGGAGGAAAGTACCTACCTGTAATGACTCCTTGGGTGATACAGTTAAAAGCGTGGAGCCTATAGTTAAACAAGTTTTTATTAAAAAAGCTAAAGGAATTGACAAAGAAGCGTTTGAAAGAAAACTATTTGTAATTAGAAAATATGCCCAAGCTAGAGTGACCGAGTCGCCCATACGAGGCACTGCGTACTTTTATATGACTTCTATGTCATACAAGACAATTGTGTACAAAGGCCAGCTCATCACAGAGCAGCTACCGCTTTATTTTGCTGACTTGGGTGATCCTGAGTATGAGTCTGCTATCGCGTTGGTGCATAGTAGATTTTCCACCAATACTTTCCCTTCATGGCCACTAGCACAACCTTTTAGATATTTAGCACATAATGGGGAGATAAATACGCTCAAGGGCAATATCAACTGGATGAGAGCTAGGCAATCTTTGCTTCGATCTAAACTTTTTACAGAAGACGAGCTAAATAAAATATACCCATACCTTATCAATAAAAAAAGTGGCAGCGATAGCTCGGTACTTGATAATGTGGTAGAACTACTTACCTTGGCTGGAAGAAGTCTGCCTCATGTGATGAGTATGATGATACCTGAGTCATGGAAATATGAAGAACTTTCAGCAAAAAGAAGAGCATTCTACGAATATCATGCTACATTTATGGAGCCTTGGGACGGCCCAGCATCTGTAGCATTTACTGATGGTAAGCTGATCGGCGCTACTCTAGACAGAAATGGTCTCAGACCTTCTAGGTATTCACTGACAAAAGATGATATTTTAGTCATGGCATCAGAGCAAGGCACACTGGAGTTTCCAGCAGAAGATATCGTGCTCAAGGGAAGACTCCAGCCTGGCAAAATGTTCTTGGCGGATCTGGAGCAAGGTCGCATAATTCCCGATGATGAGATCAAGGATAAACTTGCAGATGCATATCCGTATGAAGATTGGATTGCCAAACAGAAGATAAACTTGGATGATCTCCTCCTCAATGAAGAGATTCACCAACCCAATCACGAAACTGTATTGCAGAGACAAAAGTGTTACGGATACACTGTAGAGGACCTTAAAACTATCATAACACCTATGGCAAATGATGCATATGAGGCGACAGGTTCTATGGGTAATGATGCAGCTTTGGCTGTACTTTCGCATAAGTCTATCAATCTCTATAATTATTTTCATCAGCTTTTTGCACAGGTTACCAATCCTCCTATAGATCCTATCCGTGAAGAATCAGTAATGAGTCTTACTTCCTATATTGGCTCACAGGGTAATCTTTTCCAAGAGGTAGATGAAGAGCGAAAGTTTATCAAGCTCTCTTCTCCTATTTTGACCAATGAGCAACTTGTCAAACTAAAAGGAATTGATATTTTTCACTTTAGAGCAAAATATATTTCTATACTTTTTGATGCACATATTGAAGGGGCACTAGCAAAGGCGGTAGAGAGGATAAAAAAGGAAGCATCGCAAGCTATCACAGATGGCTACAAAATGCTAATACTTTCTACTAGGGGCATCAGCGAAGAAAAAGCTCCTGTGCCTACACTTTTGGCTACTAGTGCTGTGCATCAGCATCTTATTACTGAGGGTACTAGGACTAGCTGTGGATTGATTATCGAATCAGCAGAGCCTAGAGAAATACATCATTTTGCCACACTTATCGGGTATGGAGCCAATGCTATCAATCCATATCTAGCATTTGAGACTATAGAAGATATGCGTACTAGGAAGCTCATACGAGAAGATCTTAGCCATGACGAAGCAGTCGATAACTATATTACTGCCATAGGTAAAGGTATTTATAAAATTATGTCCAAGATGGGTATCTCTACTATTCGTTCTTATACGGGAGCACAGATATTTGAAGCAGTAGGACTTGGAGATGAGATGATCGAAAAATATTTCAAGGGCACACCATCCAGGATTGGTGGTATCAATATTGATACACTTGAAAAAGAGACATTACTTTGTCACGGATTAGCTTTTCCAAAACATATGGTTGAATCTAGAAGGATAGGCGTGGGTGGGCAGTATTCATATCGACAAAGAGGTGAAAAGCATCTACTCACGGCTGAAAATATTTTTCTATTACAGCAGTCTACTAGAACTGACAGCTATGATATATATAAAAAATATAGCAAGACAATCGATAAGCCTGGCGAAGATTTTATCACGCTTAGAGGCTTGTTGGAGTTTAAAAATCAAAGACCTGTTCCTTTGGATGAAGTGGAGCCTATTGAAGGAATAATGAAGAGATTTGCTACTGGAGCGATGAGTTATGGATCTATCTCCAAAGAAGCACATGAGACGATGGCTATTGCCATGAATAGTATCGGAGCTAAAAGTAATACTGGCGAAGGCGGAGAGGATGCTGGTAGATTTGGTACAGAACGAAACTCCAAGATTAAACAGATAGCTTCAGGTAGATTCGGTGTAACAGCGAATTATCTAGTCAATGCAGAGGAGTTACAAATCAAGCTTGCCCAAGGTGCAAAGCCTGGAGAGGGAGGACAGCTTCCTGGTCATAAGGTAGATAAAGTTATCGGTGCCACTCGCCACTCTACACCAGGGGTTGGATTGATCTCACCACCACCTCATCATGATATTTATTCTATAGAAGACTTAAAGCAGTTAATACATGATCTTAAAAATGCAAATGTTCATGCTCGTATCAACACAAAATTAGTTTCAGAAGTTGGGGTGGGGACTATTGCAGCAGGTGTTGCGAAGGCATACTCTGATGTCATATTGATATCAGGCTTTGATGGGGGCACAGGAGCTAGTCCGCAGACATCGATTAAACATGCTGGCTTACCTTGGGAGCTAGGGCTTTCAGAGACACATCAGACACTGGTTAAAAATGGCCTGCGAGGCAGAGTTGTGCTTCAGACCGATGGTCAGCTTCGTACAGGTCGAGATATAGCCATAGCGACACTTCTAGGAGCAGAAGAGTGGGGTATAGCTACGAGTGCTTTGATTGCTGAAGGCTGTATAATGATGAGAAAATGCCACCTCAATACCTGTCCTGTAGGTATAGCCACACAGGATCCTGAATTGAGAGCAAAATATACAGGAAAACCTGAATATATTGTTAATTTTGTCAAATTTTTAGCTATGGATCTCAGAGAGGTTATGGCAGAACTTGGATTTAGAACTATCAACGAGATGGTAGGAAGAGTTGATAAGCTCAAAGCAAAAGAGCAGGTCTCTCACTGGAAAGCAAAATATTTGCATCTGGATAAACTACTCCATAGAATGTATGTCAGAGAAGAGGATAATATCTTCAAGAATACGGAGCAAAATCATGGTATAGAGCATGCACTAGATAATCAGCTTATCGCTTCCTGTAGGGATGCGATAAGCAAAGCTACACCTATCAAAAAAGAGATCAAGCTTCGTAATATCAATAGAACAGTAGGCACTATGCTCTCAGCTTATATGACAAAAAAATATGGGGACAAGGGTCTTCCTGAGGATACTATATATATCAAGGCTACTGGCACATGCGGTCAAAGCTTTTCTGCCTTTGCCAACAAGGGAATTACTTTTGAAGTAGAGGGTGATGCCAACGATTACTTTGGCAAAGGACTCTCAGGGGCAAAGCTTATACTTTATCCACCAAAAGAATCTTTATTTGATGCTATAAGTACTGTTATTGTGGGCAATGTGGCATTTTATGGCGCTACTAGAGGCGAAGCATATATTTATGGAATGGCTGGAGAGAGATTTTGTGTAAGAAATTCTGGAGTCAAAGTGGTTGTAGGTGCTGTAGGTGACCACGGCTGTGAGTATATGACTGGCGGTCGTGTAGTGATCTTGGGTGCTATTGGCAACAACTTTGCAGCTGGTATGAGTGGTGGTGTTGTGTATATATACGATGAGTTTGATGGCTATTCAAGACGAATCAATACAGAGATGGTAGATCTAGACTGTATAGAGACTTCTGAGGATGAAATTGAGGTCAAGAGTATGATCGAAAACTATATCAAATACACTGGTTCTAAAGAGGCAGAGGCGATTTTAGCAAACTGGGAAAACACTAAGTCAAAATTCATCAAGGTAATGCCAAGAGACTACAAGAGGGTATTGCAAGAGCAAAAACAAGAACAGATAGCACAAGTAGAGGAGGTGTAAGATGGGAAAAGTAACAGGATTCAAGGAATACGGTAGAAAAAACTTCACTCTTGCACCAACTCAAGAGAGAATTAAGCATTATAACGAGTTCGCCAAACCTCTAGGTGACAAAGATATGAACGAGCAGAGTGCCAGATGTATGGATTGTGGTATTCCTTTTTGCCATAGCGACTACGGGTGTCCTGTGGCCAACCTCATACCTCTATTTAATGATATGGTTTATAGGGGAGAGTGGGAGAGTGCCTTTAGGACTCTAATGAGCACAAACAATTTCCCTGAATTTACAGGCCGTATTTGCCCTGCACCATGTGAGACTTCATGTGTGCTTGGACTTAACGATACAGCAGTAAGTATCAAGAGTATTGAATATACTATCATAGAAAGAGCATTTAGTGAAGGATGGATGAAGCCCCAAATTCCTGCCATAAGAACAGGGAAAAGAGTAGCAATTATAGGTAGTGGTCCAGCAGGTATGGCAGCTGCCAATCAACTCAACAAAGCTGGGCATACTGTCACAGTGTATGAAAAAGACCTTCGGGTAGGAGGTTTGATGAGATACGGCATCCCCAATTTCAAACTCGACAAAGAAAAAGTCATACAGAGAAGAGTCAGCATGATGACAGAAGAGGGAGTGGTGTTTATCACAGGTGTAAATGTCGGGATCGATAGATCTATAAAGCATATCAAAGAGGATAATGATGCCGTGATCATAGCTACAGGTGCAGGTAATCCTAGGGATTTGCCTATTGAAAACCGTGATGCTAAAGGGATTTATTTTGCTATGGATTTTCTTTCACAGTGCAATAAACGAATAGAGCGTGAGGTAATCCCAGCAGAAGAGGAGATATCGGCTACAGGCAAACATGTAGTGGTTATAGGCGGTGGAGATACGGGTAGTGACTGTGTAGGAAACTCGATTCGCCAATCAGCAGCCAGTATCACTCAGATAGAGCTTATGCCAAAACCTCCCAAACATCGTACGGAAGATATGCCATGGCCAACTTATCCAAGGATATTTAAGCTCTCAAGCTCTCAGCAAGAAGGGGAAACAACTGACTTCAAAATGGACTTCAATGTACTTTCAAAATCCTTTATTAAAAATAATGATGGAGATGTGACGGGGATAAATTGTGTCTATATCAGATGGGAAGGTCGAGGCTTCAAGGAGATAAAGGGAAGTGACTTTGTTTTGAAAGCAGATTTGGTGCTATTAGCTATGGGATTTCTAGGACCCTTACAGGATGATGTGATAGCACAATTGGATTTGGAGACTGATGATCGAAGTAATATCAAGACAAGTACTTATGCTACCTCTATAGATGCAGTCTTTAGTGCAGGAGATAGTCGCAGAGGTCAGTCTCTTGTAGTATGGGCAATCAGCGAAGGAAGAGAATGTGCCGTGGAGGTAGATATGTACATTACAGGTCATAAGAGCATGCTCAACAGAAAGGCTGCTTCTCTCTGTGAGAATTAGATATTACAATGAGTGATTGTTTGTATCAATAATCTAGGACCTTTTATCAAAGGGCGGATTGTTGACTTGAGGGTATTGTATGTCTCCCAAAACTCTCTTCCTTTTTCATAACTCTCCAAGCCCCTAAAGCAGCGAAATATTTGTGGCATTAGGTGACCGAATAATAAGAGTATAGCCATGAGAGTGTAACTGTTTTCGTGCTACAATAAGCACAACTTTTTTGAAGGCAAGATTATGAAATTTACAGGTAAAAATGTATTGGTAACAGGAAGCAGTAGGGGCATAGGAGCGGAGATAGTCAAGGGACTTGCAGCACAAGGACTAAAGGTATGGGTGAACTATCGCAGTGGTGAATCTGAAGCAGAGTTAGTCAAGAAAACTATTATTGAGGCTGGCGGTCGGGCTGAGGTTATTGGCTTTGATGTGAGTGATGACGACGCTTTTGTGGCATCCATCAAGCAGATAGTAGAGACTGATGGAGAACTTGCTTATCTAGTCAACAATGCAGGCATAACCAAAGATAAACTAGCTATGCGTATGAAAACGGATGAATTTATGGATGTGATCAATGCCAATCTCAAATCTACATTTATAGGCTGTCGCGAAGCGGTAAAAGTGATGAGCAAAAAGCGTTTTGGTGCAGTGGTCAATATCGCCTCTATCGTAGGTGAAACTGGAAATGCAGGCCAGACCAACTACTCTGCATCCAAGGGTGGAGTGATAGCTATGACTAAAAGCTTTGCCCAAGAAGCTGCTTCTCGTGGTCTTAGGTTCAATACTGTTACACCAGGTTTTGTTGCCACAGAGATGACAGAGGTTCTAAAAGATGAAATCAAAGATGCTTTTACTGCAAAGATTCCACTTGGAAGATTTGCTGAGCCAGATGAAATAGCTGATGCTGTAGCATTTTTGCTTTCAGATCATGCCAGCTATATCACAGGTGAGACTCTCAAGGTAAATGGTGGATTGATGATGTAGCTCCTTAGAAAATATAGAGATTAAAATTAATGCCCAACTGGGTGATGGTATAAGTGTGGTACTAGATTTTACTGCGGTCACGCAGGGGTAATATTAGAGCGGGTATAATACTCCTATGAAAATATTATTACTCGAAGATGACGCACTGTTGGCTGAGAGCCTAAAGGAATACTTGGAGCTGGAAGGCTATAGCGTCGATACTGTAGGAAGTGGTGGAGAGGTATTTGATAGGACTTTTGATGAACAGTATGATCTCTATATTTTGGATATCAATGTACCCGATATAAATGGCTTGGAAGTTTTAAAGGCATTAAAAGATGCAGACGATACAACACCTGCTATTTACATCTCTGCCATGACCGATATTAAATCTATTACTCAGGGGTTCAAAGTAGGTGCTGTGGATTATATAAAAAAGCCATTTGATCCAGAAGAGCTACTAGTAAGAATACGGCATCACCTGGGCTCTAAAGATGATACTGTAGCCTATGAGGGTTTATTGTATCATCCAAAAAATGGAAAGGTTATCAGAGGTGATAGCTCTTTTTATCTAAGTGAAATACAAAAGAAGATTTTTGATCGCCTATTATTGTGCAAAGGTGACATTGTGTCCTCTGAAGAGTTAATGGAATTCCTAGATCGACCAAGCCCTAATGCACTTCGTGTGACCATGACCAAACTCAAAAAGAAACTCAAAATAGATATTAAAAATATTAGAAGCCAAGGCTATACTCTTGAAACACTATGAGCTAGAATCCCTTCTCAAGAGCTTCTTGCTATTTTTTATTCTGATGTTGTCACTATATCTGCTACTAGAGTGGCAAAGCTATAAAGAGCAGCACCGTCAACTAGATAGAACTATTTATAGTGAAATGCAGATTTTTAGTTACAAGCCTCTTTCGGGCGAATTTGATGTAAGTTTTGTACCTCATGAAGAGAATATTCAAAGTACAAAGGAGATACACAAGGAAGAACTTGACCCTTATGCACTATTTGATATCCCTGGCAGCAAAAGTTATCTCATGAAGGTATCCTTGGTTCAAAAGAAGTATCAGGAGAGACTCGGGGTACTCAAAGAAAAAATATACTCTCATGTATCACTTTATATATTTTTCATACTTGTCATTGCCGTACTACTCGCATATTATGCTCTATATCCTTTCAAGAAAGCCTTGCAAGTAAATGAAGAGTTTGTACGGGATATCTTACATGACATAAATACACCTCTGAGCTCATTACTCGTAAACTTAAATATACTCAAAAGGCGTTTTGGTAATGACAGAGGTTTTGATAGAATGGCAAATAATGTAGAGACGATTGAGAACCTCCAGTCAAATCTAAAATCATTTCTCCATAGGCAACCTCAGGTATGCGAGAAATTTTCTCTTTATACGATTTTGCATGGGCGTATAGAGTATTTTTCTGTGCTTTATCCCAGTGTATCCTTTTTGATCGAAATGGATAAAAGTATCATGCTAAACACTAACCATGAAGCTTTTGTACGAATCATAGACAACTTGCTTTCGAATGCAGGAAAATATAATAAAAAAAATGGAAAAGTACAGATTGCTGTAGAAGAAGATATCTTACAGATAGAGGATACTGGCATAGGTATTAAAAATACTGATAGAGTATTTGAGAGATATTACAAAGAAGGCGAAAGAGCTTTGGGCATAGGGCTTCATGTCGTAAAAAAGTTGACCGAAGAGCTGGACATAGATATATCATTGGAGAGTAGATTGGGCAAAGGCACCAAGGTGTTCCTGAACCTTTCTGAGGTAATAGACTAGTAATACTGTTAAACTATAATGAAAATTCATATTTTGACAATTCTACTGTATAATTAAGTTTATGACAAGAAGGATAAAAATGAAACACAAATGCCTTTCCTTTCTATCGTTGATTATTTTTCTATGCACTTCTTTTTTGATGGCAGGAGAGATGGTGATGATAATAGACTCTACTACTAAAACCAAAGTACTAGAAGACAAAGAGAATAAACCTGTTAGTATTGATGCACTGTTGGTCAAATATCACAAAGCATCAGCAGAAGAAGCAAAAGAGATTATGAGACAAATCAAGCAGTACATAGCACATATGGCACAGGAGAGACAAGCAAATGCCATAGATAAAGCACAGAAAGAACTTGATCAATAATATATTGACTACAAGGAGAAATTATTGAAAATATTAATAATAATGGCAGTTGCTATGGGTGTGAGTATGACAAGTGCTGATACTGTGGTGGATGGGATGAAAAAGGGGATGAAGATGCCCAAAAACTATCGCATGGTTCCAATGAGCAAGGCAGAGATCCTACAGAAGGGTAAAGCCAAAATGTTTTGTCCTGTGTGCGGTATGACTCTTCCTGTATTTTACCGTACAAATCATGCTGCTCATGCAGATGGAAAAATGCATCAATACTGCTCTATATACTGTATGGTTGATGAGATGAAGCATGGCAAGAAGATTGCAGATGTTAAAGTAGTTGATAACACTACCCTTAAATTTATAGATGCAACAAAGGCATACTATGTTGTTGGTAGTTCCAAGCCTGCTACAATGGCAAAGAAGATAAGTAAATACGCTTTTGGAGCAAAAGAGGTGGCAGAGAAGTTTAGCAGTGAGTTTGGTGGTAGGGTGATGGAGTTTGATGAGGTTCTTGAGCTTGCCAAAAAAGATTATGAGAGTGATACAAAAGCCAAAAAGATGCGTCAGGCAAAGATGGCAAAAATGGGTCAGAAGGTGTATAAGAAAAAATGTAAAGAGATTACTCAGAAGTTTGCTACAGCGGCAGAGGCAAAATCTCACATCAAGCAGAGCGGTGTTTGTGGAGAGATCAAGGGCAAGCCACTTCAGGCGGTTGGACTATATCTAATAAGCAGATGATATATTTTTGGTCTCCTTGTCAGTAGGATTGTGACTCATATCGACATTCTTGTGATATAATGCGAAATCAATTTTCAAAGGTAACATAATGATAACAAGAATACTTCCACTTTTGTTACTGCTGAGTATAGTGTTTTCTGTAAGTTATGGCAGTAGTGCCAAGATTATCAAGCTCTCCCAAAAAGGTGAGAAGATAACAAGGATTTTCTGTGATATAAAAAAGCTTCCCAAAGCAGAGGGGACTATCAGTGACCTTATGAAGAAAATATCAGACTCCAAGGCCTGTAGAAAACTCTCAAAAGCCAAGCTTGAAGCAGTGGCATACTTTGTCAGTAACGGAGCCATGAAGTACTCCAAAAAGCAGATGCATGTACCACATGATGCTAAGTGCCCAGTGTGTGGAATGTTTGTCTACAAGTATCCAAAATGGGCGGCAATGATTGAAGTAGATGGCAAAAAACACTATTTTGATGGCGTTAAGGATATGATGAAATTTTATATATTTGATGTGGACTTTCCCTATGACAGAACCAAGATATCAAAAATGGAGGTCACCGACTTTTATACTCTCGATGCCATACCTGCCAATGATGCCTGGTATGTCTATGATTCTCTGTTTTATGGTCCTATGGGTAGAGAGCTCATATCATTTGTTGACAAACCGTCTGCAGAGGAGTTCTCTAGAGACAATAGTGGCAAAGAGATACTTAGATTTAAAGATATCACTCCCAAAAAGGTGATGGCTCTTGACGGAATAGATTTTCAATAGAGGATTTAGGTATGATAAGAGAGTTTTATCTTCTTGTTATGGTACTGTCGCTGTTTCTCTCTGCTATAATAGCTCACTATAGTCTATTTGACAGATTGGAGGCTACAAACTCTCAGCTTGAGCTGTCTAGAGTTGTCAAGATGCCACTACTGGCTCTATCTGTTGGATATCTTGAGTCTCAAAAACTTTTTGATGATGACAGCAATACGATCTATCCTCAGATGCAAGAGATAGACAGAATGGACTTTGTCTATGAGAAGTAGTCCTTTTTTATATTTTTTCACACTTCAGTTTTTTAGAGAGTACAAAAATCATCTTGCTACCACAGTGATCTCTATAGCGTTGATCTTTCTGTTAAGTGCTGTACTGTTTATATCCTCCTCTATCAAATACTCTATAGATATCTCTCTTGGTGCTCAAGCAGATTTCGTAGTAGAAAGGGTCAGAGGGGGCAAAAAGGTAGATCTTCCCATAGAGTGGATAGATACTCTTCTTGAGACAAGAGGAGTACAGAAGGTGACTACTAGAGTGCACGGCAGATATTTTTTTGAGGATAAGCGGGAGTGGGCACTGATAGTGGGTATAGATTTTATGGATGAGCAGAGTAATAGAGCTCTTGAGAAACTTGTAGAATCCGTAGATCTTGAGAAGTTTCTCTTTAGTAGCAATATGCTTGTAGGGGATGGAGTGCAGAGATATCTAAAAGAGCACTTTTATCCAAAAGGATACAACTTTTTGACACCAGATGGTAAGTATAAAAAGGTATCAATATTTGGTACTATACCAAATTCACTCAACCTGATGAGTAACAATATGATCATAATGCCTCAAGAATTGGCAAAGGAGATACTTGGCATAAAAAAGAGTATGGTCACAGATCTGACTCTAAATGTTCCAAATGACAATCTATGGGACAGTATCTCAGACAAGATAGCCTCTTTGTATTATGATATCAGAGTGCTAACAAAACGAGAGATGCAGAAGGCTTATGAGAATATGTACAATTACAAGAGTGGAGTCTTTTTGATGCTCTTTTTGATAACAATGGCCACTTTTGTATTGATACTCTATCAGAGATACTCTATGGTATTCTCATCCCAAAGACGCAATATAGGGCTGCTTAGAGCGGTTGGATGGAGTATAAGAGATATACTCAAGCTCAAGCTCTACGAATCCTTGATGGTTGTTTTGGTTTCATATGTAATAGGTGTCTCGTTGGCATATCTGTATGTCTTTGTTTTTGATTCACCTGTTTTGATAGATATGTTTCTAGGAGGAGAGAATCTCGATCATAAGATCAAGCTGATACCCGTTGTAGACTTTGGAGTGCTTAGCAGTATCTTCTTGATTTATACAGTTGCTTTTATTGCATCGGTATTGATTCCCACTTGGAGTATCGCAGTTACTGATCCCAAGGAGGCTATGCTGTAATGATAACAATAGAGGCACTACAGAGATATTTTGATGGAGGAGATGAGAGGTTCTATGCACTCAAGGATATCGATCTGCATATTGGACGAGGAGAGTGTGTAGTGCTAAAGGGGGTAAGCGGAAGTGGTAAAACTACACTTTTGGGCATTATCGGAGGCTTAGATAAGCCAAGTAGTGGCAAGGTGATGGTGGATGGCGAGCCTATATCAAAACTTCCAGACCTTCATCTGTCCAATTTTAGAGCTCAGAAGATAGGTATAATATTTCAGCACTATAACCTTATGGATCATCTGACTTCCAGAGAGAATATACTAGTGCCACTGATTCCAGTAGCAAATGATATGCATAGAGTTGAGGAGATGACTGATGCAGCCATGAAGCTTGCCAGCATATCTCATAAAGCAGATATGCAGACATCTAGACTCTCAGGAGGAGAGAAGCAGAGGGTTGCAATTGCCAGAGCGGTGGTATCTGATCCAGATATAATTCTTTGTGATGAGCCTACTGCTAACTTAGACAGAGAGAATTCTCTAAAATTTATAGAGAGTATTCAGATGCTTCATCAGCTTGGCAAAACAGTTGTGATAGCAACGCATGATCCACTGTTTGATGATCTACCGTTTAAAAGCAGGGTGGTTCATCTGGAGGATGGGAGATTGGTTTGAGCGAGATACTACTCAACAATCAGGTTATTGTCTATCTTGTAAGTGAGTCTATACTGTTTGTATTGATGCTTATTGCACTTTTGCCTACTATCAAAATAGTTATAAAATGGAAGTTTTACAGCTTCTCTCAAGAACAGTTCGCTTTGGAGAAGAGAGCATATCTTGTTGCGACAATAGTGGATTTTATCTTTGTAGTCAAGTTTTTTCTACTGATATATTTTGTATTTACCATAGATGCACTCTCTATTCTGGTGCCAGGAGCCATGTGTGCTGCTGGTGTAGTATCTGCCAACGATTATGGTATGCCACTACTATTCTTTAAACTGCTTATACTGTTTGTGATGCTTCTTTGGATGACACTTCACCGATATGATCTGGAGGCAAAAGAGTACCCTTTTATGCGATATAAATCGTGGTTGTTTATAGCGATATTTGTGCTTGTAGTGGTTGAGATGCTACTAGAGATCGGATATTTTACACATATAGATACCAGAAGAGTTGTGAGCTGCTGCTCCGCACTATTTGGACAGCTTGAGGGTGCCAATCCTCTCCCCTTTGGGCTGGATATGCTTAAGATGATAATTCGGTTTTATCTCCTCTATTTTGTCAACATAGTAGCACTCATTGCAAGGTATAGAGCGCTTACAATGACCTCTTCCATACTATTTCTAATCATCTCCTACTATAGCGTCGTTTACTTTTTTGGGACATATGTCTATGAGCTTCCCACTCATAAGTGTCCATTCTGTATGATGCAGAAGGAGTACTACTTTATTGGATATTTAGTTTGGGGCAGTCTCTTTGGAGGAGTATCGATCAGTCTTGTATGGGCTATCATGGGATCACTGTTTGGTATAGACAAAAGCATATACAGAAATATTTCGGTACTATTTATAAGTATTTTTGTGTTGATTTGTACCAGTTATGTGGTAGTTTACTACTTTAGAAATGGAGTTTTTCTGTAGCAAGGACTATTTTTGTTAGTATAACATTAGGAGACCACAGCACAATAGGCATGGTCACAGCTTTTTGAGGTTTTTTTGTAGGCAAGGCAAACTTTTGTAGGACTATCTGGATAATCCAAAAAAGTTTAACGAAGCATACGAGAAACCTCAAAAAGCCCGTAGGGGAAGCCTACTGTGAAAGTGTCTATTGTGCTGTGGTCTCATTAGCCTAGAATATACAAAAGTGTACAATATATGAAAATTTGGAGCATACTATATGAAAAGAGTTTTGCCAATACTAGTCTCGCTAGTTATGATCGCTATTGTTGTTGGTATACTTGTCTCAATGGCAAAAGATAGTGCAACCATCACAGTAGTAAAAGGCAACCATGATATGAAACCACTTCCTATAAAGCTGGGACAAACAAACGATCCTCAGTGTGCAATGCTGATACATACAGAAGAGAATGCAGCACAAGTAGTAGCACCTGATGGCAGAACATGGTTTTTTGATGATCCAGGATGCATGGTATTGTGGCTAAAGCAGAAATCATTTAAAGATAAAGCAAAGCTTTGGGTGTACACAATAGATACCAAACGATGGACAGATGCAAGAAGAGCCAAGTATGGTGTGCGTGACATAACAGTTATGCATTACGGGTTTGGTGCAAGAGAAGATGAGACAAATGAGACTATAAGTTTTGATGAGATGCTACTTAGAATGTATAGAGGTGAGAACCTTAGTAATCCCAAGATCCGAAAAAAGTTACTGGGCATATAGATATGCAGAGTCTAGACCTAATTTCCATATTTACAATAGCCTTTCTGGGTGCCTTTGGTCACTGTGTAGGCATGTGTGGAGGGATAGTGATTGCTTACAGTAGCACCAAGATAGACGGGAAAAGCTCCAAGCTTTCTCAGAGCATTTCCCATATAGTCTATTCTGTGGGTCGCATCACTACATACATGGTGATGGGAGCTGCATTTGGAGCGATAGGGGGAGTAGTATCTTTTAGTCATATGGCTATTGCTACACTTACTATTATTGCTGGAGCATTCATGGTGCTTGCTGGATTATCAATCGTTGGCAGGTTGAAATTTCTGACACTGCTAGAACATTCACTTAGCAGAAGTAGATGGTACCAAGAGGTCTTTCACTCTGTACTTCGCTCCAAGTCGCTATCAAGCTTCTATATTTTAGGACTACTGAATGGCTTGTTGCCCTGTGGGTTGGTTTATTTCTTCGCAGTAACAGCGGCTAGTACTGGAAGTCCATTTTGGGGTGCGATAGTGATGCTCATCTTTGGACTCAGTACAGTGCCATCACTGTTTATGCTGGGTATGTTCTCTGGAATATTTGCCAATACAGGTCTTAGAAAAATCATGATGAACCTAGCTGCTGTTGTGGTAGTTGCATATGGGGTATATACTGTCTATAGAGGCTACGCCTTTATAGAGAATCCCGACAAATCTCTGCTAAACTGTTGTGAGAGTGAAGTCTCAAATGATATCAACAGTAGTAGCGCATTGCCAAAGTTTGATATTAAGGACACTCCTTAAAGTGCTTCTTCATCCTCTTCACCTGTTCTTATACGAATTGTGCGGGAGATATCGCTGACAAATATCTTGCCATCTCCGATTTTACCAGTGTAAGCCGCTTCTTTGATCGCTTTTATTGCAGCCTCTAGATGCTCATCTGAGCTGACAGCTATTTCTATCTTGACCTTCGGTATGAACTCGACTATATATTCAGCACCCCTGTATAGCTCTGAGTGACCTGCCTGTCGTCCATAACCTTTGACCTCTGATATTGTCATACCTTCTATCCCTGCTTCTATCAATGCCTCTTTGACATCATCTAGTTTGAATGGCTTGATTACTGCTTCTATTTTTTTCATCATTTATCCTCCGTTTATTATATATTATACTATTTTTGTACCTCAAACCCAAATTGTTAATCATCTTCTTTATGCAGGCTAAATACTTTGTAGTAGGTCTATAATCTCTATAAATGACACAATTGGGTATTTATGCAATATCCAATTTGGGTTTAAACTTTATCTCAAATGTTGAGCCAATCTCTTCTATGCTACTTATGTGGAGTGCAAATTCGTGCATGGCAAGAATATCGGATACCAAAGATAAGCCTATGCCCATAGAACTATCCCAATTATTATCTTCTATTCTATAAAACTTTTTTGTGATGTTATTGATCTCTTTTTTTGGAATACCTATACCTTTATCTTTTACCTTGAGAGAGTGTCTGTCTATTGTTACTTCTACCGCTGCATCATCAGAGTATTTGATAGCGTTTTCTATGAGATTTATGATAGCTATTTCCATAAGTGTAGCATCACCTCTGACTATAGTTGGTTCCACTGCTTTTAGTAGTACTTCTCTGTCAGGGTATTTTACCATGAGTGTTTCAACGGCATTTTTAGAGATGGAGATGATATTAACATTGATAAAGTTGGCAGAATGTTTGTTTTCGTCTAGCCTGATAAAGAGCCTAAGTCTATCGATCATATCACTGAGTTTGTGTGCGTTACTATGTATTTTGGATAGAAATTTCTCTGCTACTTCTGGATTAATTTCTTTATCGTCTATTAGGGTTTGAGTATAGCCACTAATGACAGCAATAGGATTTTTAAACTCATGCGAAATCGCTGATATGATGTCGTCTTTTTGTCTGTTGGCAAGTTTTAATTTAGCAGTATATTTACTTTTTTGTTTACGCCTTTTAGAGAGCTTTTGAGATGTGTCTGTAAGAATTTTGGTAATTTTTTTAAATTCTATAGAGTAGTCTGAGCGTATCTCTCTATCTTTCTCCTTGCTTCCCATTTCGTCAAGAAAGTTGAGTATTTTTTGTGTCTCTTTCTGGATACTTGATCCTGTACCCAAAATCATCCAGTACGCAAAGAGTATAAAGAGTCCAAAAAGAAGAGTTGTTTTGATGGAAACTGCTATAAAGGACTGCATGATTTCATCGATATCTCTTGCAGTCCTTATAAAGTAAGTTTTGGCTCCCTTATCTACCTTTTTTGCAACATATAAAAGCTCTTTGTCTAGTGTAGCTGAGTGGCGTATAGAGTATCCATACGGGTATTGTCCAGCTTCTATGATTTCGTCTCTGAACTTGTGGTTATCCATATCAGATTTATCTTTGTTGCTTTCAGCTATAACTACGCCATGGCTATCTATGATAGTCACTCTGACTCCACTTTTTTCTTTGATTGTCTTAGTGTACTCATCTATATTTTTTAGATTATTTATACTTATGGATATTATATCGATATTATGAAGAAGATCTTTTTTTGCCTCTTCTATATAGATATCTTTGATCCAAAAATAGACAGAAGCACCAAGCACGATAAAGAGTACTAGAAAAATAAGTGCAATTTTGCGTAAAAATATATCTCTTAGGCTCAACACAGTATATAGCCCTCTCCTCTGACAGATTGAATATAGATCTTTTCTCCCGTAGGATCTATCTTTTCTTTGAGTCTTTTTATCGCTACATTGACTGTTTTTGGTTTTCTGTGCTGAGTGTCATGCCAGACCTTATTCAGTAGAGTGTCTCTGTCTAAAAGTATATCTGGATTACGCATAAACTCAAGCAGAAGATCTCGCTCTAGCTGGGTTAGATTCACTTCTTCTTTGTCAATAAATACTTTTTTGCTACTACTGTAATAGCAGATGTCCCTATGTGTGATGATTTGAGCTTCTTTTTTGCTTCTTCTGATTACAGCCTTTACTCTGGCAACCAATAGGTCTAGGCTAAAAGGCTTGGTAATATAGTCATCCCCACCTCTATCAAAACCTTCCAAGATATCATCTTCAGTATCTTTGGCACTTAGATAGATGACTGGCTGATTGTACCCCTCTTTTCGGAGGTACTGCACAAAAGTGCTCCCTTCTGTGCCAGGTAGATTTCTATCCATAATTATGAGATCGATCTGCTCTTCGTCAAGTATCTGCTCTACAGCAGAGGTATTGAGGCAGCCTATAACATCAAATCCCTCTCTGGTCATTGTGTACTCTACGAGATCAAGAATATCGCTCTCATCGTCAACTATGAGTATAGTGTGCATGTAGTATTTTCCTTTTTGACAGACTAATTGACTTATTATAGTACCTTTTGATTTCAGTATGGTTACATGCTTTTATATGAGGTATTGTAGCATTTGTAACCAAATTGTTTCCAAGTTGTTCTATACTTCCAGCGTAAAAAATCACAAAGGAATACATATGACACTCAAGAAAGTAATCGTATCAACTGTTGCCGTTGCAGTCGCACTAACAACTGTAAATGCCCAAGAACTTAAAGGTAGAGGAGCATCTTTTCCAGGACCAGTATATAAGGCTTGGACAGCTGAGTACTTTGCCGCTACTGGCAAAAAGGTAAACTATACACCAACAGGCTCTGGTGATGGCATCAAGTCCATTAAGAAGAGAATGGTAGATTTTGCAGGATCTGATAAGCCACTCAAAGTAAAGAAGCTTAGAGAAGCAAAGCTTTATATGTTCCCTGCTGTAGTAGGTTCTATCGTACTTGCTTACAACCTTGACGGCGTTAAAGATGGTGAGCTTAAGCTCAGTAGAGCTGCTATGGATGCTATATTCTCAGGAAAAGCTACAAAGTGGAATGATCCAATTATCACAAAAGAAAATCCAAATGTAAAACTTCCAGATGCACCTATCACAGTATGTGTAAGAGCTGATAAGTCAGGCACAACATTTAACTTTACCTACTTTCTAAACAAGATTAATCCAGATGTAAAAATAAGTAAAAAGCCAACATGGAAAGCACCAAAAGTAGTAGCAGGCAAATCTAACTCTGGTGTATCTGCAAATATCCAACAAATCAAAAATTCTATTGGATACATCGAGTATTCATATAAGCTCAAGCTTGGACTGCCAGCTGCACAAGTAGAGAACAAAGAGGGTAAATATATCAATCCAACTGTTAAATCTTTCCAAGATGCTGCTAAGTACGCAAGTTGGACAGCTGATAATGACTTCTACGCTGTCATAGGTGACCCTGCAGGTGCTACAAGCTATCCTATCGTTGCTGCTACATTTATCCTTCTTCCAGAAGAGAAAACTGATAAAAACAAAGAAGTAACAGCACTATTTGAGTGGGCATTTGCTCATGGAGATAAGGCAGCTTCTGATCTAGGATATGTTCCACTTCCAAAAGAGACAAAAGACGCCGTCAGAGCCTACTGGACTGCTAAAGGCATCAAGTAGTATAAGACTTATTTTTAGATGCCTCTTTTGTGGGGCATCTTCTATTTATAGTAAAACCATCATTATAGTTCAGATAGTTTTCCACTTTTTTTCTTACATTTTCCAAATCCTGCACCTTTTTTAGTTTTTGCTTTTAACTCTAGATTTTCAACTATATTACGGTAATTCAGACCCGATTTATGCATATGGGCAAAACAGGAAGCAGCTACAGCGATGCAGTTTGGAACTTCACCTTTTTTCTTATAAGATTGGATATTTTTTTCACTTACTTTGATAAGTTTGGAGAATTTTGGCAAGCTGATCTCTGCGTCTAGTAGTGTTTTTTTGAATTCTATAAAAGTCATTTTTCTCCTTGAGATTTATTAATTATTATAGATAATACC
>JAAXPZ010000022.1 GCA_012329065.1 Sulfurovum sp.
AATCTACTAGCACTCCTAGAGTCATTCAAATCATTCAGTTCGTATACAGAGATGCCTCCCTCGCTAAACCCTTTCATCTCTATACGCCGCTTATTATAATCCATCTGCTTGAACGCAACCCTGATACCGTTTGCCAGTAGATATTCATGATAATCAAATTTCTTATGGTACTGCTTTTTCATCATTTTTTTAGGTACTAAGGTATTAAAAAGCAACTTGGTGGGTAGCTCTTTCTCTAGAGAAAAGTTTTCTATATTTTTCCTGGCCTCTTTGATAGTAGAGAGAATTTTTCGCTTTGCTACTTGATTGCCCGTGCTGTTAACAAAGATTATTGCCTTATCCTGTAACGCTACAATTTTTTTAAATTTATTGTTGATATCTGCTAGGGCTATCTCGTCTATAAACCTCTTGTGTAGACTATACAATACTTCATAATCAACATAAGTACTACCACTCAAGTACGCGTTTGCAAGTGCAGATGCGATTGTTGAGGATTTTTGTGATTTTATGCGTTTATAGCGGCTTTCATTTGCAGAGCTTAATCTTTTTTTGATAAGAGCAAGATCGCCATCAGAGAAACCGTGTTTATCAAAGCTCCAAATGAGTGCATAAAGTTCATTGAGGGCTGCAAGCTCATCGAGGCCATTATAATGAGCGACAAACTTATATCCGCCTCTTGATTCACCAATCGCCATACCTCTCATGTAGATCCTTTTGGCTTTTGTATTGGCTTTGAGTATCTGCTCACTTGCTTTCATGTTAAAAAGTGCCGTCATCATACTCTCTACAAGACTCTGTCTCAGATCTTTTTCTGTTTTTAGCTTATCGAGATTTTCAATGAATGTTATGTCCAAAAAGTTGGAAGTTGTTTCAGGATCAGTCACTATGCGGATTCTAGTACTGTTGTTTTCGGGAATACTTCTTGAAGCAGGCTGTCGAGTACTTCTATTTGTGAGTTCTGAAAAATATTCTTTGATTAACGACTCGATTTTAGTTGTGTTAAAGTCGCCTACTGCCACAAAATGCATCAGATTTGGTCTATACCAGTCGTTATAAAAGTCTATTGCTCTTTGGACAGGTACATTTCGTACGATATCCAAATCTCCGATTGGCTCTCGTTCTAGATATTTTGAGTTGGCATACTTCATATCTTTTGTCTTGCGAAACAGTCTATAATTGACTGTATCTCTGCTTCTTGCCTCTTCGAGTATGACTCCTCTTTCTGCCTCAAAAGCCTCTTTGTCAAACACAAGACCATCTGCCCAATCTTTAAATATAAGGAAACTTTTCTCTAAATTATTATTTCTTACGGGTACAGAAAGTTGATAAAGCGTTCTCTCGTATGAAGTACTTGCATTCAGATGTGATCCGAAGCTTACACCTATGGATTCCAAATATTGAATCAACTCATTTTTTTTGAAATTTTTTGAACCATTAAATGCCATATGCTCAACAAAATGTGCCAAACCCTTTTGGTCATCATCCTCCTCAAGTGATCCTGCTTTGACAACTAAACGGAACTCAGCTATCTCCTTTGGTTTGCTATTCTGCTTGATTTCATAAGTGAAACCATTCTCAAGCTTTCCTGTGATAACCGAAGGCTCTTTGGGTAATTCTTTTGCAGACAATAGAGTTGCAACACTAATGGCGAACAACAGACAAATCAATTTTTTCATTAATTATTTCCTTTTTTATGTTTAAAGTTCCAAAACTTTCCAAATACAATCAGTGCAATAATACTATAAATACCGCCCGCGAATATAAACAAAGTAGGGAAAATTCCTTCTCTGTAAATACCTTTTTGTACCCTAATTACCAACAAATACAATAATGCCATGCATCCATAAAACAGATAAGCCTTAGGGCTAAACCCAAGCCATTCAAAGCTACGATAATACTCTTTTTCTCGTTCAATCTTGGTTATAAATGGAAAAAGGTATTTGTGTATCCAAAATTACAATTTTTTTCTATATAATGAACCCCATTTTTCAGACCAGTAAAACAACTTTTCTTATTTCACCTCACTATGACGCTTTTGGTAACTTTATCTCTCCTTTTGGGGCTAAATTATTAGCAGTCTGAAGTTCTTATATCTATTATACTCTCCATCTTCATAAAACATCTCTACAGATTTATCTTTCATCTCTATAAATGCTGTATAGTTGAGTTTTGCTCTGGCTTGTGTGTATGCACTATTTGTCACGGTATATCCTATATCGCTATTGAGCGTCATATCGTTAAGACTGTTCTGTGAAGATTTACTTGATTTATAGGGATTTGTCGGTGGTTTTTAAGTCTTGTTTTTTTGTTGATTTTTTCAACTGCTTTTATGGATATATTCTTCTTTTTTAGCGCTTAGCTTAATGGTGTTGGGGGGCACCTCCAAAAATAAGTAAAAAGGGTACACAAAAATCATTCTAAAGCCTCGCGTTAGTGTTCTTCAAGAGTAATAAAATTGGTAATGATTGTCAATTATTTTAACTGCCGTAAACACTCGTATTTAAGTGGTTTTATTATACTATACTGAAAATAATTATTAAATCTTATACTTAAAGGAACTCAAATGGTTCATCATGGAGAACATGGCAAAAAACGCCATGGTAAAGGTCAAAAGCATAAAAGGCTAGATATGATTGAAGAGGGAGGGAAAGTAAAGATTTTAAACATATATACCTCTGGGAAGCTTATGCAAAAGCTTCTTGATATGGGCTTTATCATCGGATCAGAAATTATTGTTGTCAGAGAGGCTCCTCTGCGTGATCCCATGGAGCTAAAGATACATAATTACAATATCTCTCTAAGAAAAAGTGAAGCTGCACTTATAGAGGTGGAAGAAGTATGAGTGATATCAAGGTAGCACTATCAGGTCAGCCAAACTGTGGTAAATCCACCATTTTTAACATGGTCAGTGGTATAGACCAGCACATCGCCAACTACCCTGGCGTAACCGTAGATAAAAAAACTGGTCATTTCAAATATGCTGATCACAAAATAGAGATGGTGGACTTGCCTGGCACATACTCTTTTAGCTCATATTCACTGGAGGAGAGAGTAGCAAAAGAGTTTATCATCGATGAAAGTCCAGATGTAATAGTAGATGTTGTTGATGCTTCAAATATCAAAAGAAATCTCTACCTGACTTTTCAACTCCTCGAAATTGGTATACCTGTAGTCGTGGTACTCAACATGATGGATGTAGCAGAACGAAGAGGCATAGATATAGACAGTGCCAAGATCTCTGAAATGTTAGGCTGTAAGGTGATAGAGGCAAGTGGTGCCAAGGGCATAGGTGGTGAAGAGATCATGAAGGCTATAGTGGATACTGCAAAAGCTAAAAAGAATTATGAGGATTTCAAAATTCACTATGAAGAGCTTGAACCACATATCAAAGCTATCGAAGACAAAATATCAGACACATCTTTGTCACTAAACAAGAGATGGATGGCAATCAAAGTATTGGAGGGTGATGTAACTATATTGTCTCATCTAGAAAAAGAATTTCCCGATATCAAAGATGCGGCTGATCATGAGATAAATAAATTTCATTCCCTGTACGACAAAGATACAGTCGCTTTTTTGGCGACCTTTAGATATGACTCTGCTGATATAATATACCACAAAGCCATAGTTGAGAAAAATGCAGGCAAGGAAACACTTACAGACAAGGCAGACAAGATTGTACTAAACAGATGGCTGGCACTACCTATATTGTTCGCCATCATGTTCTTAGTGTATCAGCTTTCCATAGTGGGTGGCTACAAGCTTACTGATTACACTTGGCCACTTCTTGCAGCTGTCAAAAACTTCGTATTGGACATCTCTCCTGCCCCTTACCTGACCGATGTACCCATGATAACCGACTTCGCCTTGTGGATGATCAACAGTGCAAATGCCCTGATGAACTATATACCTATATTCTTCATACTCTTTGCACTCATAGCTATCATGGAAGATATAGGGTATATGCCTAGAATGGCATTTATTCTAGATAGACTCTTTAGAAAGTTCGGCTTGCATGGTCAATCAACACTGCCTCTGGTTTTGGGTGGGGCTTTTGTGGGTGGCTGTGCAGTTCCAGGAGTGATGGCTACCAAAGGTATAGCAGATGATAGGGCCAGAATGGCGACCATACTGACAGTTCCATATATGAATTGCTTGGCAAAAGTACCGTTCTATACACTTCTTTTGGGTGCATTTTTTGTCTCCAGCATGTCTCTGATGATGCTATACATCTCTACTGTCACTATCTTTACTGCGCTTATAGCATCCAAGATACTCACAAGTACTTTTCTAAATACAAGAGAGACAGCGCCTTTCTTGATGGAGCTTCCGCCGTACCATGCACCAACCTTCAAAGGTGTGATCTTAAGTGCTACTCAAAGAGTATGGGTCTATATATACAAAGTGCTAACGATTGTATTGGCAGTTGCTGTTGTTTTGTTTGCTATGCTACAGTTTCCAGGTATCAATAAAGATACCAAGATACAGTATGATAAAGAATTAGAAAAAGCTCTAGTAGTATTTGATAAAAAAGTCAAAAAAAGCAAATATCATGGGCAGGTAGATACCAAAGATGAAATAGCCGACTTATTGAACTACTATGATAGCTATAGAGCAAAAAGAATGGCGACCACCTCTAAAGGAGGTGCTGCATCTATAGATGAAAAATATAAAACCAAAAATGCAGACTTTTTTAACTTTATCAAACCAAGAAAAGACAAAGAGGCCAAAAAAGTAAATAGGGCTCTTAGAAAACTTGCGAAATCAAGAAACAGAATATTGCGAAATATGAAAAATGAAAAAGTAGAAAATTCTCTTTTGGGAATGGCGGGTAAATCGGTTGAGCCGTTGACTAAATATGCTGGGTTTGATTGGAAAATCAATGTAGCATTCCTGAGCTCATTTGCAGCCAGAGAGAGTGCGGTGGCAACACTGGGATCTCTCTATGAGAACAATCAAGCAGACTCCCAAAGAGCTGAAGAAGCGATGGCACAAAACAGTGGATACACTCCTCTTCATGCTGTAGCGATCATCATCTTTATGCTCCTTACTCCTCCTTGTATAGCTACTATGATAGTAGTAAAAATGCAAACAAATAGCTATAGATGGATGTTTTTTGCTATATTTTTCCCTGTATTTTTGGGTGTAGCGATATCTTCGCTCGTATTTATTCTTGGAAGTAAATATGACTGGGGTGGAGTAGAGGCGATGTCATATTTTTATTTTTCTGTGGTTGCTATAGCACTAGCTCTAGGGTTTTATCCCTCCAAAAAGAAAAACTGGACAGGAGGCTTAAGGGCAGATATCAATAAATAGTTATAGAATATGGCTAATTGTTATAGTTTTGATAATCAATTATGGTATAATACCAAATTCGGTTTAGTTAGGTTTATTTGTATAAATTGAAAATTATACAAATATGGTTATTACTCTCAATAAAGGATTTAAGATGTTAAAGAAAATTATATTTGCTAGTTTGCTTACAACTGCTTCACTTTTTGCACATTCGGCTATCATGAGTTGTTTTGACAATGGTGATGGAACTATCACTTGTGAAGGTGGATTTAGTGACGGAAGCAGTGCATCAGGTGTCAAGTTCAAAGTCATGCAAGACAAGAAGGTTGTTTTTTCTGCAAAAATGAGCGAGGATAGTGAAGTTACATTCAAGAAGCCAAAGGGTGATTATACTGCTGTTTTTGATGCAGGAGAAGGTCATCAGGTTCTCGTAAGAGGTGCTGATATTACTGAATAGTATTACATGGTAATAGATTAAATATTAGATCGATACAGAATGAAGGCTATTAAACATAAAAAGGAAGAATAATGAATAAAACAGTTTTGACAACAGCTATAGCGGCAACAGTACTTACTACAGGAGCATTTGCACATTTTCAAATGCTCTACACTCCAAATACAGCACTGACAAAAGGTGGTACCGTAGAGCTTTTACATGCGTTTACTCACCCTTTTGCAGATGAACATACTATGGATATGGGCAAGCAGCATGACAGCAAAGAGTTCACAGCACCATTAGAGTTTTTCGTAATCAACAAAGAGAAGAAAACAGATCTCCTAAGCACCCTAAAAGATATCACATTCAAAGGATCTCACAATACTGCCCACGCTTACAGATCACAGTATAAAGCTAGAAGAATGGGTGACCATGTCTTAGTAATGGTGCCAGCACCTTATTATGAGAAAAACGAAGATGTTTATATCCAGCAGGTTACTAAAAGTATCATTAATGTAGCAGGTGCTCCTACTGATTGGGATGCACCTGCTGGTCTCAAGACAGAGATTGTGCCTCTGGTAAAACCATATGCCATCTGGGAAGGCAGTAACTTTACTGGAATAGTCATGAGTAACGGCAAGCCAGTACCATTTGCTGAGATAGAGGTAGAGTATCTAAACAGAGATGTAGACCTCAAAGCCAATGCTATGGGTAAATCAAGATATGAAGCCCCTCAGGACAGCTTTGTGACTATGGGCATGAAAGCCAATAAAGATGGTGAGTTTACTTTCTCTATCCCAAAAGCTGGTTTCTGGGGATTTTGTGCACTAGGCTCTGGTCCCGACAAAGAGTATAAAGGCAAAGAACTAAGCCAAGATGCAGTTATCTGGGTAGAAGCCAAAGCAATGAAGCCTGCCAAATAGAATTTGTAGGTTTTTAGAGAGTCGTATAGGCATGCGGCTTTCTATAAAGCTTACAATTACCTACAAAAGGACTTAAGATGGAAACTGCTTTTTTGATAGTAGTAACTTTGGGTGCACTATATTTTTTATATGTCAAACTTGTCAAAAACAGAGGATGTGACGGAGACTGCAACTGTGGCAAGAAATAAAGTAATAGAAATAAAAGGCCTGTCCCATAGCTATGGGACAAAAACTATCTATGAAAATCTAAATATTGATATTTACGAAGGTAGCGTTTTTGGTCTTTTGGGCAAAAATGGTGTTGGAAAATCAACACTTATTAATATACTTATGGGCTACCTCAAGCCAAATGCGGGAGAATGCCTCATACTTGGTGAGACATCACATGATCTATCAGCAGGAACAAAAGAAAAAATTGCACTACTACATGAAGGCTTCGTCACATATGACTTTATGACTATTGAAGAGATAGAAAAATTTTTTGCACCTTTTTACAAAAAATGGGAAAAAGAACTATTTTATAGCTTAGTTGACCTCATGAAACTTGACTATACGCAAAAGGTCAGCTCTCTATCATTTGGACAAAAATCTCAAGTAGTGCTAGGCTCTTTGTTTGCACAAGACGCAGATATATTAATGCTGGATGACTACTCTATGGGTCTTGATGCTGGATACAGAAGACTGTTCATAAATTATCTAAAAGACTATATAAAAGGCACTTCTAAAACTATCTTGGTTACTTCTCATGTCATGAGCGATTTGGAGCATCTGATAGATGACATGGTCATAGTCCAAAGAGGTGGCATTATACACGAAGACACGATGGAAAATTTCAATAATGACAAGTCGACAACATTTGAAGATAAATTTTTAGACCTAGTGGGAATGTACTAATGATAAACTCAATTATAAAAAAAGAGTGGTTGAAGATAAAACTATACTTCTTTGTAGCTATTATTTTGATCATTGGCAGCTTGGCACACTTTGTCTTCAATCTCAATTTTTCATTCTCTACTATTGAGCCTGAATCAATGATGTGGTATCAGTTTGCTCACATACAGGACAAGCCATACTTTTATCTCTCTTATCTTTTTCTAATAGTTGCCACAGTTGTATCCCTCTCTCAATTTTTGCCAGAAAAAATACAAAATCGAATAAAGATTATGGCTCATCTGCCACTAAAAATGAGAAGCAGTTTATTTAGGCATCTTATTGTAGGCATAGGGTTTATAATGATAATTTGTTTGATTTTAGGCATGTCTATTATTCTTATTTTTGCCCAACACTACCCTAGTGCCATTGTAGAAATCGCAGTAAAAGATATGCTCTGGTATAGTTTTGCCTCTATTGTCTTATACTTGGGTCTTAGTGCGGTCATTATCGAGAAAAATCCTGTTATGGCTATTTTTAAATTAATATTAGTTTTGCTATTTATCGCTTCTTTTGTCAAAGAAAGATTTTGGAGTGCAGATATAGTTTGGATAATTTTTTTAGTCTATATGCCATTTCTCGCTCTTGATAGTTTTTATAGCATAAAGCAACAAAGGCTAAACTCTATTTACTATAAAATAGGTACTCTAGCTACTGTTGCTGTCTTGTTTTATGGTGGCTATAAAAACTATACAGAAAACTACCAAAAAGAGTTTGAAAGATACTATATATTCTACTCAAATGTAGCAAAAGATTTTGTCTATCAGAAAAACTTTGGTGACCATCAATTTGAGCATGGCATACAAGGCAAAGGTACATTTGACAGACTCAAGTACGAATCTTATCTTCCCTTTGTATATTGGCGAAACCTTGATATACAGAAAAAACTACCAATTGTTGTAAATGGAAAAAAGTTCGACAAGGCTACTATAAAAAAATCCCGTCTTGGCTTTAGCTACAATCCTAAGCATTTACAAAAACTTGAAGTTGAATTCTATCCTTTACTAAATCCACATAGCGATATAGGCATGATAAAGTTTCCTGAAGAGATGTTTGAGATTGCAGCATCTGGAGCAGCTATATATGACTATGACAACGGCTTATCGATAAAACTAACAGATGAGATGAATCAACAACTAACAAGTAGTGACTTTGTTTTCCCAGCTACACATATTTGGGGTAAGCCTACAAATATGAAGCCATACGACAAAGGATATCTCGTACTTGACAGCAACAAAGCACTCTTCAACATCAAAAGAAAAGATGATAAAATATATGTCACAAAAGTGCATTACCCAGAAGGCATAGATCTTGCATATATTAAAATATCCGAAAATAAGCAAAAAGAGCTCAGCGGTTATGCTATAGATACGAATAGTAACTTCTATTTCTTGTCCTGGGATTTTGTATTTGAAAAGATAAAACTACCAAAGTTTGACTATAGAATAATGAAACTAAAGCTTATCTCTAACCCTCTTAACTATGTCATCAGGTATGATGATGGACAAACCTATTACGCCGTGTACATCCCTAGAGATGGTGGCAAACATAAGCATGTAAAGTTTGTATATTGAGCGCATAGACTGATTGACTCAGCCTATATTGGAAATTTTAGAGCCAATCTCAACTAAATCTTTTTTTCATATAACTATACCAATGAAAACTCAACAGATAGGCATACGAGTATGTTCCAATAGCAATCAAAACAAATGTCAATATGATCTCTGTAACGGAATACCATTCATAGCTGCTTGTTTCTGGAATGTATTTGTACATCAGGAATGCTGGAACATAAGCAAATAAAAATGGTCCAAGGTATAGGAATTTGGCAAATTTAAATGCCGTAAACGCTGTCTTCCACATATTGGCTCTTGCAATTGTTGCACCCACAAAAGCCGCTATACAAACTGGCGGTGTGATATTGGAGTCTTGGCTTAGCCAATAGATAATAAAATGTGCTGCTATAGGAGAAACACCTAGCTCTACCAAAGCAGGAACTGCTATGACAGCAATAATCAAATAAGCAGCAGTTACAGGAACACCCATGCCTAACACTAGTGATGCCAACGCAATGAACAAAATAGTTAACCATAGCTGACCATCTGCAAGCTGTATCACAATAGAACTAAAGGAGAATGTCAATCCACTAAATGTGAGCATAGATATTATAATACCTATAACTCCAACTGTTGCTCCTACAAGTAGGCTACTCAACACGCCAGTTCTGGTTGCCTCCATAATAAGATTAAAATCTATTCTTGATTCTTTTCTAGCAACAGCTGCTCCCAATGCAACACCAAAACTTATAGATGCTACATAAAAGTTAGAGATATCTAGTGCGGTATAGGCATCTACTGCAAGTAAAAGCATCATAAGTACCATATGCATCAACGAATAAAGTCCGCCTATTGTCCAACCTATAAGAATGCATGAAACAATACCAGCAACAGCGGCATAAGCAGGAGAGTATCCTGCTATCATCAATATAGTAATAATCACAAGTGGGACAAAATAAAACCATCCTTCATTAAAAATCTTCTTTGCGTCATCTTTTGATCTTTCACCTCTTATTCCCTCTTTTTTTGCTTCATAATGAACCATAACAAATACACTGAAAAAATACATAAGTGCAGGAAATATAGCAATAAGCATAATAATATTATAAGAAATGCCAGTCAACTCTGCCATTATAAAACCACCAGCACCCATAATCGGAGGCATGAACATCCCACCAATGGATGCTGCTGGCTCTACTGCTCCTGCTACATGCGGCTTAAAGCCAGCCTTTTTCATAAGGGGTATTGTAAAAGCTCCCGTAGATGCAGTGTTGGCAATAGCGGAGCCTGATATGGATCCAAACACAGCACTTGCAACAACCGCTACCTTGGCAGGACCGCCAGTTTTGTGCCCTACTAGTGCCAAAGGTAAATCTATAAAAAACTTCTGTGCACCAGACTTCTCTAGAAATGCTCCAAAAAGAACAAAGAGCAAAACATAAGTTGCCAACACATTTGCCATAATGCCAAATACGCCATCATTCGTTAAGAAAATTGTTGTAGATATTGTATCTAAAAGCCCTCCTCCACTATGAGCAAATAGTCCTGGTATATGCTCACCATAAACACCATAAAGCATCATAGATACGCCTATTATCACAAAGACATTTCCTATAACTCTCCTAGCAACTTCTATTCCAAGCACAACACCGATAAAAGAGACCCATTGATCCATTGTTGTCTCTATGCCAGCCCTATGGTTGATGTCAACAAAGTAAACCATATAATATAGAACTGGGATTGCAGCAGCTGCTAGAAGAATATAATCTAATACTCTTAAATATCTATTTGTTGATTTATAGACCATAAATACCAATATGTAAGTAATCAATACATATACACTTCTATGGTATTGGGTTGCGACTGGTTCTACGAGAGCGGCATATGAGTAAAATAGAAGTAGCGTTAACGCCAAAAGATCAAAAAAAAACCTCTCGACTCTATTTAATTTTTGAAACATTGGCGATAAGTCCTTATTGTGTTATCTACCCAAAGAGAGAAGCTCTTTGGGTTTACTTATTGTGGCAACAGTGATAATAATCTATTTTATTACACCTTTTTCTTTCCAGAATTTAATAGCTCCAGGGTGAAGCTCAAGCTCAGCAGTTCCTTTTGTTCCACCCTCTACACTCATCTGCTTTGCAGTTTTTTTGATTGTTACCATATGCTTCAGACCCTTGTCTGTAAAGACTGCTTTTAGCATCTTATACACTACATCTTCTGGGACTTTTTCATTTGCTATCCACAAGGCTGAGTCCTGAAATGATTTTATATCATTATCTTGACCTCTATAGGTTTTAGCAGGAATTGTTAATGCACTATAAAAAGGATACTTCTTAAGTACACCAAACTTTTCTGCATCCGTATATACATTTATAAGGTCTATATCATTTTGCTGAGCAGCCTGTATGACTGCTGCTGTTGGATAGCCTGAAAATACCCAGAAAGCGTCAAGTTGATTGTTGGAAAATGCTGCTGCTGCATTGTTGTAGCCCAAGAACTCAGGTTTCATTTTGTCCCATATACCAATACCTTTGAAAAATCGTTCAGCATTTGCAGCAGCACCAGAGCCACCTTTGCCAACACCTACCTTTTTCCCAACTAAGTCAGCAGCAGACTTGATTCCTGCACTCTTTTTTACAATTAGCTGAGCAGGTGCACCGTATAGATAGGCAACTGCTTTTACTCCAGTGTATTTTCGGTCGTCTTTTGGAGATAGCTTACCTTGAGATGCTAGATATGTATCTCCAGCATATGCTATAGCAAAGTCAGCTTTTTTCATACTCACTAGACGCACATTCTGGACAGAGCCTGCGGATGCACTGACATTGATCTTTGCATCAACTATTTTATTATCATTTGTATACTGGCTAATGCCAGCTGCAAAATACTGGAATGTTCCTCCAGAAGGTCCTCCTGAAAACTTATACATTTGGGCGGATACTGCCGTAGTTGCCATTACCGAAAACGCGGCTATAGTGCCTGCAGTCAATAAAACTTTTTTCATTTTAGTCCTTTGTTTTGAATTGTGATTCAGTATATCTTATTTTTCTTGTATAAAAGATAAAAAATATAGTAAAATTCTCTCAATATATGTAATAAGTTTCGAAACAGTTATAGGTATCCAACAGAAATGGGTGTTTAGCCAAATCCATAAAACGATGGAAACATAACTATAGAAGCTAATACAAGTACCTGAAGGAGGATGAATGGTATCACCCCTTTGTATATATCTGTAGTTTTGATAGTTGAGGGTGCTACTCCTTTGAGATAGAATAGGCTAAAGCCAAAAGGTGGTGTCAGAAATGATGTCTGTAGGTTGAGTGCGATAAGTATGGCAAACCAGAGAGGATCGATACCAAGTATATAGACGATAGGCAGAAGTATCGGTACCACTATATATGATATCTCAAAAAAATCTATGAAGAAGCCGAGAAACATGATAATCAGCATAGAAAGAATCAAGAAGCCCCATTTTTCACCAGGTAGTGAAGTCATAAAGACCTCAACTAGCTCATCTGCACCGCTATATGTAAACACCATAGAGAATGCTGTTGCTCCTATGAGAATAGCAAAAACCATTGATGTAGTCTTAACTGTTTCTAGGGAGGCTTCTTTGATCATGCCATAGCTAAGCTTTCTGTACATTAAGGCCAAAACAATACTTCCAAATGCACCCAAAGATGCAGACTCTGTTGGAGTGGCGATACCTGCGAATATTGAGCCTAGAACCAGTATGATAAGAGTCAAAGGTGGAATGACTGATAAAAGTGCCTTTTTTATATTGGCACCTTTGGTTACTGAGGCATCTATCTCAATAGCTGGAGCAGCATCCTTATCAAAAAAAGCGACAATGAAAACATATATAACATAAACAGTCACTAGCATCAACCCTGGCACTAATGCTGCTATAAAGAGATCGCCAACTGGTAATTGGAATACATCTGCCAGAACAATAAGCACAATAGATGGAGGAATAATCTGCCCTAATGTACCTGCTGCACATATAGTACCGCAACTTAAAGATTTTTTGTACCCATTGTCCAGCATGACGGGTAAAGATATAACACCCATCGCAACCACTGAGGCTCCGACAACACCAGTGGATGCCGCCAGCAACGCCCCAATCAGCACTGTTGACACGGCAAGCCCGCCACGCACTTTTCCAAACAGTATGCCCATAGAAGAGAGCATCCTCTCTGCCAATTCTGACTTCTGGAGCACAATGCCCATAAAAATAAATAGTGGTATAGCCATAAGAATTTTGTTGGTCATAATACTATATAAACGAAACGGCATCATAGAAAACATAGAAAGAAATTCTTCCCAAAATTCCAATACTGTACCGCCATCTGGTATAATCTCAAACCATGCAGCAAGCATCCCAAACAAAATCGACACAGCACCGAAAGTAAAAGCCACTGGGTATCCAACTAGAAGTAGCAACAGGGCCACCCCGAACATGATGAGACCTATCACGATTCAAATCCACGGTAGATATTTATATTGCTAATGATATAGTTTATTGAGCAAAATATCAAAAATATAAATGCCAGAGGAATCATGCCTTTGATGATCCAGCGATGAGTCAAACCTCCTGGATCTTCACTAATCTCACCCGAAGTATAAGCGTCAAGAACAAAATCCCAAGATCCGTAAGCGATGAGGAGTGCCAACGGTATAAGAAAAAGCACTGTGCCAAATATGTTGACTAATGCCTTTGTCTTGTAGCTAAAGTTGGTATAGAGAAAATCCACCCTTACATGCCCGTCGTGCCTCAACGCGTATCCAGTTCCAAACAGAATAATCACAGCAAAAAGATGCCATTCCATCTCCTGCATTACTATTGAACTATTGTGAAATGCATACCTCATCAGTACATCATAAGCAACATTAAATATCATTACAACCAACAAGACTCCAGAAATATAGCCGACAGCATCGATAATTTTATCCATTACTCTCTCAATCTTTAACAACAAGCCAACTCCTCTATATCTAATACAAAAAAGACTTCTATCTTCTTGATATTAGATACAGTCTATGCCATCTTTCAGCGAAAGGGGCATAGTACTGCACAAAAACCTATTTATCTAAATTTAAATAGCCACCCTGCATCATCTGAGACCACGCTCTGGCTTTTTTCATATATGCCTTATAGTCTGTATAGATCTCTTTGAATTTTGGATCTTTTGTTGCATACGCCTCATATACTTCTGCTGCTGCTGCTTTCATAGCACCAATGACTGGTTTTGGGAAAGTTTTCACTTTGATATTTGGGAAATCTGTCTTCATTTTGTCCCATGCTTCAAGTGATGCTGAAAAGTTCTCTACATACATATCAAATGATGCAGCTTTCATAGCAACCTCTAACATAGTCTGATACTTTTTTGGAAGCTTGTCGAAAGCTTTTTTGTTTACCATAAATTGCATCTCAGATGCTGGCTCGTGCCAACCTGTATAGTAGTATGGTGCTACTTTGTGAAAGCCCATCTTTATATCCATACCAGGTCCTACCCACTCTAGAGCATCGATAGTACCGCGATCTAGAGATGTATACAATTCACCTGCTGGGATATTGGTCACAGAAACACCAAGTTTTGCAAAAACCTCACCCGCAAGACCAGGAATTCTCATCTTAAGACCTTTTAAGTCCTCAACAGTTTTGATCTCTTTTCTAAACCATCCACCCATCTGGTTTCCAGTATTTCCACCAGGATAGTTGTAGATACCAAACTTGTCATATACCTCTTTCATGTACTTCATTCCATTTCCATAGTAGAACCATGAGTACTGCTCCGATGGTGTCATGCCAAGTGGCATAGAAGTAAACCATACAGTATTTATATCTTTGCCTTTCCAGTAGTATGAACCACTATGACCCATCTGATATTGTCCGCCCTTGACCATATCAAGGATTCCAAGTGGAGCCTTGTGTTTCTCTTTTCCCTCTGCTTTGATGACAAATTCACCATCAGACATTGCCTTGACATACTCTGCTACTCTTGCAGGTGGTGATGCCAGAGGCGTAAGCGTAGAAGGCCATGTCATAGCCAACTTCCATTTGATCTTCTTCGCAGCCAAAGGGCTAGCCAGCAATGCTATAGCAGATACAAGTACTGCTGCTTTTGTTACTTTATTCATTATTACTCCTTAGTGTATTTATGTTGAAGATATTGATATCTCAACTAACACGATGATTATAGCCCAATTACTCTTTAAAGATAACTGTAAGATGGAACTTTTTTGAAACATAAGTAATGATGTTACTTTTTTGACACAGAATTAATATTACTCTGAATTTTAAACAGCTATAATAGGATTAAATGTATTATTTATGATAGTAACTGTATAGTAATACTTTTATAATAAAATACGATCATGCTAAACTTGTCGTAAGTCAAGGACAGAAAGCTATGGGTCTTTTCGGAAGAGAGATTGCCAGGTTGCCGATCAGCTATCTATAAGATATGCAACACAATATCATCTCTTTTGACAAAATTTTCATTTGCTTTTATCTCTTGAATTGACATAATTTAAACTAAGGAAATTGATGAAAAGTTTTAAAGTTGTACTAAAATGGCTCACTATTATCATGTCAGTCATTGTAATCACGAATTGTGGTGGTGGAGGCAATAATAATGCAAACGGAGCAGGTGGTGGTAATAACCCTGCAGGTGGTGGTAATAACCCTATCGTTGGCGGGAATAACCCAAATGATGACATAAACACGACCAATGGAGGGGGAACTGGCTCAGATAGTGAATTTGATAGGGCTTCTTATCGTGGTCTTAGCTTTTATCATAAAGTTATGCCATCTGCTGACTATAAACTTGATCAATTGACAGACTCAGAATTCAATGAATTGAGCAATGAAAAGCAACTGAAGATTGCCAACAAGATTTTGACATCACTATTTTTTGGCTATAAACTAAGTGATTTAAAGTCCAAGATTGCTGCTGGTAACTTCCTGAGTACTGTTCGCGGAGGACTAGAGGAAGAAAAGACCGACAAAGGATGGCTTGAAGATCATATTTTGGATGATTCTATATTTAAACAATATCAAAGTAGTTGGTATGAACCCCAAGCCATCACAATACTTAGCAGATTTTATGCCATGGAAGATTTAGACCAATATTTCCTCAACAACTGGACAGCATATATACTTACACAAACTATCATGTTCTCTCCAGCATATGAGCTATCGTCATCACACACACCAGACATATCAGGTGTCTACAATAGGCTGGTAACCATGCTAGAAAACGAAAGTGGCATGCGGTTTATCACATATGTGCATATGATGAGTGAAAGCAATTGGAGGAGATTTAGAAGTCCGGAAGACAATGGTCGAGAGATGCTGGAAATATATCTTTTAGATACAAATGACAGTCATGTCCCTATAGCAGGAAAAGCACTCAGGAACTGGAAGCTCAACACAGATAGTGATACGCTTGAAGTAGGACTTAACAGAAATACTATAGCACTCCCTGTTTTGACTAATTTTTTTGGTGGTGAACCTATCATAACTGGGGAGGACTTTTATCGCGAACTTGCAAAATCAAGCCGTTTTATCAAAGGAGTTACCCGCAGACTTGTAGATTTTTTCTTTCCTGAAAAAGACGATGCAAAAAAGATATCCATCACAGACAGCATCGTATCTAGCAATCCAGAGACTTGGCAGGATATTCTATTGCAAATCATATTTTCAGAAGAATATTTGCTACACAACTCTCGTGCCCAAAGTGCTGAGGAGACATTTTATTCTCTAGCAAAAAAGATCGACTACAGACATCGAAGAGATACATTCAGACACTTTAAGGATCGTCTCGAAGAGATGCACCAAGCTTCAATGAAATATAAACTTGGGAAGATCGAAAGAGTACCGCTAGATTCTTTATCATTTGCACATTACCATAAATTTATCAGAGAAAGTATTTTGATAAGAAAAGCAAATCCTGAACAAACAGATCGAGATAATTGGAATTATCATGGCTGGCAAGAATCATTTATAGGTTTTGATAAATTTAGTTATGACGAAGAAAATATAAACATAAGCTTGAAAAATTTTGTCGATTATCTCTTTGAGGTCACAATTGCACGAAAAGCTACATCCGCAGAGCACACTCTTTTTAAAAATCATATGATAGAAACAGATAATGGGACAGAGATATTCAAATACGCATTCAATATGTTTACCAGAGATGACGATAGAACAAAAGAGTCCAAAGACAGAGCAGAAAGAAAAGGAAATATAGCCTATATCGTTTTAGACTATATCTCAAGATTAGATGCAAGCTATAGACAAAGTGAGGTAAGATAAGATGAAACGAAGAGACTTTATGAGACTATCCCTGACAGCAGGCTCAGTTGCTCTAGTGCCGAGCTTCAATCATGCGGCAACACTAGATCTAAGCAATATCAATTTTTCAAGTGGAACCTATCAAGACAATCAGGCACAAACAATAATAGTGTTTCTGTATGGAGGAGCCAGTCAACTTGGTGGGAATATTAGCAATATTGATGAAATCGACAGGCACTCCCAAAACAACCACAAAGATTATTTTCGTGGTGTCACTCCCACTACAAATGGTTGCTGGCAAGAAGCTGGAGGAGATGAGATGGAAAAACTCATAACTGACGGCGACATGACCCTCTATAGATGTTGCTACTCGCAAATACGAGAGAATGAGAACAATAAAGCTCATGGTGTATGTGTAGAGCAAAACCAGAGAGGTACATTTGATAATACTGGAGGAGGAGTCATAGCCAACATAGCAACTATACTCCATGATAAAGGTGCTATTAATAGCAATACCCTAATGCCATTTGTCACCATGGAGGGTGAATCTACCTTTTATACTGAAGGAAGCATACCTTTAGCAGGCTATCTAAAGCCGATGGGGATCAATGAAAACTTTGATAATCCATATGAAAGAACGAGATGGACAGTCAGAAGATGGACATATTATACTAGGAGTGAAAGAGACTCTGCACCAGACAACTACCATAAACCCGATGAAGAGGGTGGATTTACTCCAGCTTTTACCCAAAAAATGGACAGTGTTGCCCAATCCCATAATCAAGCAGGGGATATCAAAACTGCTTTTGGCAGAAGAGGTGGACTATCAGATTTTATCAAAAGCATAGAAACTGCTCAGGTTCCAGATCTAGGAGTTGATGCTTATCCTGATCATACCTTTGCAGACAAATTAAAAGCTGCCGTCAAGCTTCTGGACAAAAATCCAGATACAAAAATAATCACCTTAGGTGCAGGTGGTTTAGGAGGCTGGGATGACCATAACGATGCAAGAGATTATGTCACTAGGCATGAGGCACTGTTTCGTTCTCTTAGGTCTGCCATGGCTCACTTGAAAGCACTCAATAAAGATGGGCAAGTCAATATCATGGTCTTTGGTGAGTTTGGTAGAAATGTCAATCTAAACTCTGCCAATGGTTGGGATCATGGAAACCTACAAAACTTCTTTGTGCTAGGTGGAAAAAATTACTTTACCCACAGAGGTGTTGTAGGAGAAACTGTAGTAGATGTCACAGGAAGCCTCAATCGTCTATGGCTCAAGCCAAAGAGTGGGACTTACTGGTTTGAACCTCTGAGTATCGCTTCAACTCTATATAAAATCTATGGTATAGAAAATCCAAATGTTCTGACTGATGGAACTTATCCTCCAGTCAATATCCTCTCTTAGTGTCTAAGTTGGTCTAAGGCGAGGTCTAGCTGATAAAAAACTATGCCTGCTATCATTTACTGGCATGGATTTTTATCATTTTACTACTAACTCCTCTTCTAAAGGGTGCCCTAAATATATGCCAAGCTCTTTGGCCTCTTCTAAGATCATTTCGCTCACTTTCATGCGGCTCTCTATAATCACATCTGCCAATTTACTTTTGATGTGTAACTCAAGAGATCTGCCTCCTGGGTATTTTTCTGCTAGACACATCAAGTCTTCTGCAATTTGGGGGTCGGGTGTCAAATTTATAGCCAATATAAGTGGCGGAAGATCAGGTTCAATAATATGCTTTTGCTCTTTCTTGATTTTGATTTTCTCTTTTCTTACATCTTTTAGTGTCTCGATTTTTAGAATGCTCATACGCGTGAAGTTACCATCTTTGCCAATCTTTATCTTAAACGCAATTGGCTTGGTGGTGTCAAACCCTTCATCAAGCTCCTTTAGACGATTCTCAAAAAGCATTAATTCGATATTGCCATGCAAATCCATTATATTAACAATACCAAACTTGTTTCCTTTTTTACTAATTTTTTCTGTAATAGACTCTATTTTTCCAATAATCAATGCCTGTGAACCATCTGCCAATTCACTGATCTCTGAACTAAGAGTATAGTTAATTTCACTCAACGCCTCTCTGTACTTATCTAGAGGATGTCCAGAAACATAGAAGCCCAAAGACTCCTTTTCCATCTCCAAGATCTCCATGGGCTCAAACTCATCCAAATGATTTAGCTCCAGAGTTACCGTCGTCATCTCCTCTCCATCTCCAAATAGTGAGCCAACTGCATTTTTCCTGGCATCTCCTGCCCTTTTGGCGGTATCTATGATCTCTTCAATCTGAGCAATCAGAGATTTTCTGCTGTATCCAAATCCATCTAGAGTACCTGCTTTGGCAAGAGATTCTATGACTTTTTTATTGACTTTGCTAGAGTCTATACGAGATACAAAATCACTCAAATCCCTAAACTCCCCCTCTGCTCTGGCATGAAGCATAGAGCTAATAGCAATATCTCCAGATCCTTTTATAGCTCCCATACCAAACATTACCACCTCATCACCATCTATGTTGGTGGCCTCAAATACAAGACCAGAACGGTTTATATCTGGTGGCAATAACCTAATACCCATTCTTTTCAGCTCATCTACATACTTGACGACCTTGTCAGTATTGCTTTTCTCTAGTGTCAAAATAGCTGCCATAAACTCTGTTGGGTAATAGCATTTCAAAAATGAAGTGTAAAAGGTTATCATCGCATATGCAGCAGAATGCGATTTGTTAAATCCATATCCAGCAAACTTGAGAATCAGATCAAAAAGAGTATTGGATTTTGATTCATCAAATCCATTCTTTACAGCACCGTCAACAAACTCTTTCTTTAGTCTGTCTAGTAGTGCTTCGTCTTTTTTTCCCATAGCTCTACGCACTAGGTCTGCATGCCCTAGACTAAAGCCACCGATAGTTTGAACAGCTTGAATAACCTGCTCCTGATATATCATCGCTCCATAAGTTGCTTCACTGATTGGCTTAAGCTCAGGGAAAATATATGATACCTCAGCTCGCCCATGTTTTCTATCTACAAAATCATCCATGAGATCCATAGGTCCTGGTCTATAAAGTGCTATCATGGCGATCACATCATCAAATCCATCGGGCTTGAGCTTTTTTGCCAAGTCTCGCATACCTGATGACTCTATCTGAAACAAACCCAGTGTCTCACCTGTAGAAATCATCTCATATACGCCTTTGTCATTCATGTCTTCTTCTAAAAAGTCTATGCGTTTTCCGTGTCTTTTCTCTACTAGCTGTAATGCCTCTTCAATCACAGTAAGTGTTTTTAGTCCCAGAAAGTCAAATTTGATTAGATCCACATCTTCTACATACTTTCCGCTATATTGAGTTGCAAGAGTATCTAGTCCTGTTGGCTTAAATAGAGGTGTCTTCTCCCACAGTGGTTCATTTGAGATTACCACACCAGCGGCATGTGTTCCTGCGTTTCTGTTGAGTCCCTCAAGAGCCAGTGCATACTCCCATACCCTTTTTGCCTGTGGATCAGACTCTAGAAGCTCTTTGATCTTAGGCTCTTTTTCATATGAGTTTTTTAGATCTATTCCAAGCTCATCTGGTATCAATTTTGCCATGGCATCTGCTTTGGAATAAGGCATATCCAGTACTCTAGCAACATCTCGAATCACACCCTTGGCAAGCAATTTACCAAATGTAATGATCTGAGCGACATTGACCCGACCATACTTGTCTACCACATAGTCCAGTATCTCCTGACGGCGGGCTTGACAGAAATCCATATCTATATCTGGCATAGATACTCTCTCTGGATTCAAAAATCTCTCGAATAACAATCCATATGGTATAGGATCTATATCTGTAATCATAAGTGAATATGCTATCAACGATCCAGCAGCTGAACCTCTCCCAGGCCCCACAGGAATACCCATATCCTTGGCGGCCTTGACAAAATCCCAGACAATGAGCATATAACCAGGAAACTTCATTTTGTTTATAGTGTCTATCTCTACTTGTAGTCTGTCTCGATACTCTTCATGTTTCTCTTTTGGGACTATTTTTAGTCGCTTCTCAAGTCCACGCCTAGACTCTTCAGTAAAAAGTACTTGGTCATTTTCTAACGAATATTCCACATCAGGCTCAGGCAGTTCCAGCCCAATATCAGCTGCAGCCTCTCTTGCAAACTTGAAATTTGGGGGTGTAGGATCTCCTAGCTTGATCTCGAGATTGCATTTGTTTGCTATCTCTTGTGTGTGCTCTAAAGCCTCAGGTATATCTGCAAAAAGTATTGCCATCTCTTCAGGAGATTTAACAAAAAACTCGTGCACTGAGTGTCTCAGGCGATTTGGATCATCATATAGTTTGTTCATAGCTATACACATAAATGCCTCATGAGCATCAGCGTCTTTTTGTACTGTATAATGAGTGTCGTTGGTAGCCAATAGCTTGATGCCCGTCTCTTTTGCTATCTGCAATATCTGTTTATCAATACGGTGTTGATCTCCTATGCCGTGACGCATGATTTCTAGATAATAATCATCTCCAAATAGCTTCTTATATCTCAACGCTACAGCCTTCGCCTCCTCATAACCCTTTGCTCCAAGCTTTAGATTTCTGTCAGATAAGTTCAGATGCCAGTTGACCTCACCTTGCAAACAAGCAGATGAGCAGACAAGTCCTTCGCTATGCTCTTTGAGTAGTTCCCAGTTGATACGAGGATAATAATAAAAGCCATTTATATATGCTTCAGAACTCAACCTCATGAGATTTTTATATCCTATTTCATTTTTAGCATATAGGCACAGATGAAACCTCTGTCGTACCGTCTTGTCATCAAGGTCTTTTTGGTTGTGTATATATGCCTCCATGCCTATGATAGGCTTGATGCCCTCTGCTTTCATCGCATTATAGAAGTCAATAGCACCAAACATATTGCCATGATCTGTCATAGCTACAGAGTCCATGCCCAGCTCTTTTATTTTTCTGGCAAGTGCTTTGATCTTGTTGGCACCATCGAGCAATGAGTACTCTGTATGTAGGTGTAGATGGGTAAATTTTGGTTTATTTTCAGGTTCTTGAGACATTTTTTGCCTTATATTTATATCATGTTTTATGGATTTTAATATAGCAGAGGATTGATGAAAATGGGGTTAATTGGCAATATATGAGTTCTTATTATCACCTCGATCCCTATACTTCTTGGCAGCCATAGGAAAATGATATTCTCTGCATATGATTGCTAAAGTATTGGGACTATCACAGAGGCCGTGTGTGGGGTGGTGAAGAGGAGTAGGGTATGAACTGTAATTGTCCGCCTGCCCCCCCTAAATTATTCGCTAGATAAAATCAGACATAAATCCAAACAACCATAGAGGAATCTTTTTACTATTTGTAGAGCTGTCTATATCTAAAACCAAGTAGCTGTTTGGAAGCTCTTTTATTTGCTTAAAACTCTTGTTTTTACCACCTATTTCATAGAGTGTGTCGTCTACTCTAAAATCACCTATATCGCTGTAGTATATCTCATCAAAACATGAGATAAAGTATGTCTCTCTGGTGGTACCTATATCAGGGATTATCTGCAATTCTATGCTTAGTGCATGCAGTATGTTGGTATTTTTGAAAAATATCTTGGCAGGTTTTCTAGTCTGTTTAGATGAGTATTTGTGTATCGCCTTAAAAATGCCTGTTTTATTGAGTATATCAAGGTAGGTATAGAGTGTAGGTTCACTGATGTTTAAATCTTTTGCGAGTGTATCTATCTTGACGGTAAAGGGTACTTTTGCTGCCATGACTTTATAGATGAGTTGTTTAAATATACTTAAGTTTTCAAACTTTATTTTGTTGGTAGAAGGTATGTCTTCGTAGATGATTTTTTCTATGGCATTAAAGAGCTTTTTCATATAGTTCTCTATATCACCATCTAAAAAGTACGGATAGCATCCTACTTTGAGATACTCTTTAAATGATTTATAGAGTGCAGGGTACTTTTGTGTCAACGCAAAAGATATAGTCGTGTGATTTTGGAGTATCTCTTCATAGGTGTAGCCTTGCAGTTGTATGTTGTTTTTTATCTCTAAGTACTCTCTAAAGCTAAGTTTATGTAGCTGTTTTACAACCATGCGTCTGCTCAGGTCATGGCTTTGCATGATGATGTTTAGCATAGACGAACCACTGATGCGAATGGTCATGTCAGGCATAAAATCATAGATGTTTTTGATATGCCCAGCCCACTCTTTAAACATATGTATCTCATCTATGACCACCACTCTCCCACCTAAAGCATAAAACTCCTCAACAATACTAATGATGCCGAAATTGGCTATGCCTATATCATCAGCACTAAAGTAGAGTGCTTCATCGATGCTATATTGACTTAGGTATTGTAGCAGTAGGGTTGTTTTTCCCACTCCGCGTGTGCCGATGAGGGCTATAAGTCTCTCATTACTATTGAAAAAAGTATAGGCATCCCTTCTGTAACCT
Source organism: Sulfurovum sp. (assembly GCA_012329065.1). GTDB lineage: Bacteria > Campylobacterota > Campylobacteria > Campylobacterales > Sulfurovaceae > JAAXPZ01. The sequence continues at coordinate 23,895 of JAAXPZ010000022.1, forward strand.
ATGTTTTCTACAGACTTGACGAGTCTTCGTTGCCGTTCTTTAAGTGTATCTAACATACTATACATCCTTTATAAAGTATAGTTTAACAAAAATAGTATAAAAGTAAAGTACACTTTTTATTTTAAGCACTACATGCACGAATTATATCTAGTATCGTTGATATTGCGTACCCCCGTTGGGGAGAGCGGGGATGAGAAAAACAGAAGTCTATTACGTTATGGTCTCTTATAATTTAATTTGTTATTCATAGGTAAATATATGCTAGTATCATTGGATATGAGATAGTTCTAGATGGATGATGCAGTTATAGGAAATCATACTATATCATATCACAATGGCAGTGCTCTTTAGAGCACCTACTGCTACATTACTGGCTTGCCATTGACCATCAAACGACCTTTTTCAAACTTTATCACAAAGACTGCTTTGTCTCCTTCATATTTGGCGGACACCATCACTATTGCCATCATCTGTGGAGGAGAAGAGGCGGACATTTGATCTAAGTCTTTTTTTGATAGTTCCAGCCTGCCGTCAGCTTGAAGATACTGAAGTAACATCATCGCTGCCATGGGACTATCAAGCTTGAGGGTGTTTTGAACGAGAGTCGCATTTATGGATAAATCAATCTTTTCGTAACTCATGTTATTTTTTCCATCATTGAGCATCATAGAATCAATACCTACTGGAGAAAAAGAAAGTCCAAGACCACCATTTACGATTTGATGTCCGATAGCTGTCATCTTTTGTTGCTCCTCTTTGCTCAGCTGGTAATCATCAGGGCTTTTGTTTGCAGTCATGGCAGCAAATTCCATAAATACTGGGAAGAAGTTATATAAATCTTTAATCTCGTAACCGAACTTAAACCCTTTTAGTTCAAATATAAGAGTGTTTGCTTTCTCTTGTTTTGCACTTATAAGCTTGATCTTGGTGCTTGTTGTATAGTTGATGGTTTTATCAAGTGATCCCTTTGCTTCCCCCTCATAATCTTTGAGCATGAATCTAGTAACATTTGAATCCTCTGTAGCTTTGCCATCTATAGAAGCAAGAGACATCTTGAAGTCATATGTTACCCCAGAACCCATAAGCTCTCCTACCAGCTTCATATATTTGGTAAATGTTTCATTATGATCTTTTGGAGCAGTGCCAGCCATTTTATAGATCTCTTTTATCAAAGTCTCATCTGCATTGTCAGAGTTTCCAGCTATTTTAAGATCTTTCAAATGTACAGTTATATCTTTTTCGCCATCTTTAACCTCTATATTGATATTTGGCATAACAAACAGTATATCAGCTTTGATCTTTTTAGCATTTAGCGTTGTCATATACTCAAGCATAGTATCTTTGAAAGCTACAGAAACAGTCTCCCCGTCATCATCAACATCGATCTGCATGAGTGGAAATTTACAATTCCATTTACCGAGGTAGGGAGCCGTTCTTGCTATAGAGCAGCTAAGATCTTTGTAGCCCAATGCAAAAACCTTAGAGTCCTTCTCTTTGACTTCCACATTGAACTCTCCAGCATTTAGCACATACTCTACTAAAGGAGAATCTTTGGTCGCTGTTTCATCTATCTTTATACCAGCACTCTTCAAAGATAGATGAATTACATCTGAGCCAGAAGATAATTTTTCATCTATGTCTTTGATGTCAGCTCTTATCAAAGCATCATTCTCGTCAAAGCTAAGATATGCCCCTATCTTCTTCTCTAAGAGCATCTTTTGTACTGTTTTGATCTCTTTTCCATTTCCGATATAGTAGATAAATACGCTTCTTTCAGCATTGGAGCCATACTTATTCCAGTCAACTTCTATCCCTATCCTTGCCCCATCTATAACTTCACTTATAGATGTGAGAGCCTGTGCATCAAGTGTTGCCATATCTACGAGAGAAAGCATAGTTAATGCTGCTTTTTTGCTATTGTTTATATGCAATATATAATTACCCTCTTGGCTTTGATTGATATCAAAGCCTGCATTTTTGAGAGTATTTATTTTTGTATCAAAAGCCACTTTTCTATCTTCAGTTGAGACCTTTTTGTCGCCACACCCTGTGGTGCCAAGCAACATTACTGTTGCCAGCACAATTTTAAATATTGTTTGTTTCATTTCCTATCCTGAGTTTGATTTATTGAGAAGTATATCTTGTTTAGCCCAAATTATGCATTAGAGTCACAAAGTGAGCTTATGGGCACATCTAATAATAGGTGCCCTTTTATGCCTATAAAAGTTAGCAGAAAGTTGAAAGTGTACCCTCTCGTACTGCCTTATAGCTCTCCTCACCTACTAGTTGTCGTACAATCTCCAGTCCAAAGCAAATAGCTGTGCCAGGCCCTTGAGATGTAATGACTTTGCCGTCTATGACTACCTTTTCATCTGCTACTCTATCAGCAGGTCTTATCTTCTCTTCTGCACCAGGATAACATGTGTATCTCTTGCTCAACACTCCTGCTACATGCAAAGCATACGGAGCCGCACACATAGCCGCTATCCACTTGCCATCGCGTTCAAATCTCTTGATAACACTCTGAGCCAATGGGTTCTCTGCCAATCTATCAGTGCCGTCCCAGCCACCTGGCAAGACTACGATATCATAGTCATCTGGGAATGCCACCTTGAGTGATATATTTGCTTGAATAGTGATGCCGTTGGCTCCTGTGACCATCTCATTGTCCAGATAGGCACTATGCGTCTCCACCCCACCGCGTCTGAGTATATCGATGATAGACACAGCCTCTATCTCCTCAAAACCGTCTGCTAACAATACCAATGCTGATGCCATAATTGCTCCTTTGTGAAATATAAATATGAACAATTATAGCAAAATTATTTCGCCTTTTCTAGATATTTTCCCTCTACTGTATCTACCTTGATGATCTCTCCTTCGAGAATATGAAATGGTACTTGCACTACTGCACCGCTCTCTAGTGTTGCAGGCTTTTTACCGCCTTGTGAATCACCTTTGAAATTTGGTGGTGTTTCGACAATCTTCAGTACTACTGTCTGAGGAATCTCTACAGATATTGCTTGTGAGTTATGAAATAGTATATCCGCCTCCATACCATCAATCATAAAATCAAATGTATCTTTGCTGACCTGCTCATGAGTAAGACCTATCTGGTCAAATGTACTTGTATCCATAAACTGCAACATCTCCCCATCATCATAAAGATACTGCATAGTCTTCTGCTCTAGCTCTGGCACACCAAACTTATCTCCAGCATGCACTGTCTTATCGATAACTTTTCCTGTTTTAAGGTTCTTTATTTTCATTCTCACAAATGCAGCACCCTTGCCTGGCTTAACATGCTGAAACTCTGTTACTCTAAAAGGATTTCCATCAAGTTCTAGTCTTTTTCCCTTTTTGATATCACCCATACCTATCGTTGCCATTACTGCTCCTGCTTTAATTGGTTGTTGAGATTATACCAAATCTATCTTACTGTCTCATCATCGATATCCATTGATGTGCTATTGTCCATCAGTATTGGTATAAAGATTAGAGAGATAAATACAGCTGCCACTGTACCAGATATCAATGCTACTCCAAGACCACCAAAAATAGGGTCAGATGCCAAGAGGGCAGAGCCTAGAATAATCGCAATAGCAGTAAGCATGATAGGTTTGGCTCTAGTAGCTGATGCTACTGCAATTGCTTTTCTTTTTTGCATACCATGAGCCTCCATCAAAGACTTGGCAAAATCGATAAGCAATAAGGAATTTCTGGAACTTATGCCCATAAGAGCAATAAAACCGATCAGAGATGTAGCAGTCAGGAAGAATGTATCACGAGTAACCAAATCTGCCACCCAATGCCCAAAAATTACACCAATAATAGATAAAAATGAGCCAAGCAGAACTATAGTACTAAGCATGAAGCTTTTATAGTAGACTACAAGCAATAAAAATATCAGAACCAAAGCGGCGATAAATGCACCTCCAAGATCCCTAAAAGTATCTAGAGAAACTTTTATTTCTCCATCCCACCTAAGTAAGTATTTTGCCCCTGTGTCTTTGTCCGTCAAGTGTAGATCAAACATATAGGTAGTAATGCCCTGCTCTTTTTCAACCTTGTATTCTTTCGAAAAATACTCTATCATACTTTCTCGTGCATCAAGCAACGGATAGATCTGTGACTCCATATCTGTCTCAGCTATTACATTTATAATGCGACGAAGATTTTTATGCATTATCATAGGTGATGATTTTAACTCTTTTATTGCTACAACTTCACTCAATGGAACCATCATTCCTTTTTGGTTCATTAGGTTCAGCGATGTAAGTTTTACTCTAAGTGATTCTTTGCTTTTGTCTATCATGGTTTTTGTCTCTTTGGCAAGAACCAAAAATATATTAATCTGATCAGTTTCATTTTGGGAGTTTTTGTGTGCTATAGCCATGCCTTCAAATGCGAGATATATGATATCATTGACCTGTTTGACACTTAGTCCGCTTTTGGCTATCTTCTCTTTGTCTGGTATCAGTTCATACTTTTGAAATATATCATCTGCCATAATATCAATATCTACTAGAGTATCGGTCTGAGAAAGTATATTGGCGACCTCTACCGAAAGCTCCCTAATCTTATCTATATCGTCACCACTAACCTCTACTACAATAGAAGCAAGTGTCGGGGGTCCAGCAGGCTGCTCTATAAGCTTAATAACCGTACCGTTGACTAATGGTTCGCAAGATTGTTTGAGTATAGGTCTTAGCTTTTGGACTATGAGAAACGATGGCTCTTCTCTGCTAGATTTATCTGTCAGGCTTACTGATAGCTCTGCAACATTTTCAGTATTTTTGATACCCGACCCCTTGACTAATCCAGCATAATCAAGTGGTATGCCAGTTCCTAAAAAGAGCTCCATATGCATAACCTCATCTTCACTTTTTAGCATATCTATCACACATTGGCTCACTTCCATCGTCTGCTCCTTGGAGCTACCCGTAGGTGTGTCAATATAAACAGAAAAGGTATTGTCACTTTTTCCTGGAAGCATTCTGGCCTTGACAAGCTTGCTAGGCAACATCATGATAGAGCCAATAAATGCAACTAAAATCAAAAGTATAACTACAAGTTTTTTAAATCTGCTATCAAGTATCCAATAGATAAATCTTCCAAATCTACCCATCTATGACTCCTCACTTTCACTATTCTTTTTTCTATGTTTTTGTGCTGTCTTTTTGAGAAGCTTAAGGCTTAGATATGGTGTAAAGATATACGCTACAAAGAGTGATGCAATAAGTGCAACAGGAACATTATATGGTATAGGTTGCATAAATGACCCCATCATATCTCCAACAAATGCCATAGGTACCATAGTCATGATGATGGCCAGAGTTGCTATATTGGTAGGTGGACCTATCTCATCTGTAGCCTCTACAAGCAATGTCTCCATATTTCTATCATCTGCATCATGTGTGTGCAAGTGTCTGTGGATATTCTCTATCACAATAATGGCTGCATCCACCAATAGCCCCAAAGAGAGCAAGAATGCAAAAAGTGTAATTCGATTAATCGTCTGCCCAGTCAAATAAGCTATAAATAGTGTGATTGCCAAAATAGCAGGTACTGTGAAAGTAACAATGATGGATTCTTTGAAACCGAGAAAAAATACAAGCATAACAGCAATAATGACAATCGTAATAAGCAAATGATGAACAAGCTCATTAACAGCTTCGTTGGCTCTTTGTCCATAGTTTCTGGTGACGATATATCCGATACCCTCTCCATCCAGTTTGGTTGCATATTCCTTTATCAAAGCAAGCACATCGTCTGCAACAAAGACGGCATTTGTGCCAGCAAGCTTTGCAACTGTTAGCGTAACTTGTTCTTTTAGTTTAGAGGGCTCACCCTTATACTCCTCTTTCATTGTAATGTATGCACTTTTGAAGTTTTGTATATCTATGCCTCTGCTCACTGTAGCAACTTCCTTGAGATATATTGAGGATCCCATATATTGAGCTACAATGACATTACCGATATCTTCTACACTCTCTATGGCATTTTTGACGCCAAAAACAACCAGTTCATTAGATTTAGTTCTGCCTTTGACGCTGGGTACATTTACAGCTATTGACTGCACAGCCTGCATAATCTGTCCTAGCGAAAGGTGATATCCAGCAAGCTTTCCCAAATCAACCTCTATGTTAAATTGAGGTTTTTTTGCTCCCTTGAGTGTAGTTTTTGCTACGCTATCAATAGCATTAATTCTATGCTGTATCTTACTTATGATGTCAAACAATTTATCATGATCTACTGTCGTCTCATCTTTGGCATAAAAAGCCAAAGAAATAATAGGAATATCGATATCGATATCAAAAGGCTTGACCATGGGTTGCATGGCTCCTTTTGGCATAAGATCCATGTTTTGCATTACTTTGTCATATAATTTTAAATTTGCGTCTTCTCGCCTTTCACCAATTTTATACATCACATTGATGATACCAACATTCTCCATAGCTATGCCGTAGATATGCTTTATTCCCTTGATTTCGCGCATTTTCCTCTCCAGAGGGTTGACGATGACATTTTCAATCTCTTCAGGTGTAGCACCAGGCATTGCTACAATTATTGCTCCTCCAGATATAGCGATTTGAGGATCCTCTTCTCTGGGCATGACCTGCAAAGAGATAAAACCAAGCAATAACAATGCAATACCAAGTAGTGCAGTGAGTGGGCTTGTCAAAAAGGCCTTTGCCAGCTTTCCTGCAAAATCTTTAGGCTCATACTCTACCATACTCAAGCCTATTCATTGATAGTTACTTTGGTATACATTCCTGGAAATACAAACTTCCCGTGACTATCAAAATCTATTTTGATTTTAAACTTATGCGTCATTGGATTGGAACTAGGTATAACAGATGCGATCTTCCCTTCTCCTTGGAGCTTGATAGACGGTATCTCAAAATCTACCTTTTTGCCTATACGAACTCGTCCCAAATCACTTTCACTTACTTCTATAGCAATCTTCAAATTACTTAAATCTGTCAATACAAGCGATGGCATGCCTGGTATCTGTATCTCCCCTTCATTTATATTCTTCATAACTATTACTCCATCATTTGGAGCTATTATCCTGAGATATCTATATTGATTTAACACTTCTTGCATTTTGGCTTTTGCTTGCTCTACCTGCTTTTGGGAAATTTTAACCATATCTGTGTAATTGGCGGCTGCTAACTCTAGCTGCTCCAAATCGTACTTAGAAACCATTCCTTTGACAAAAAGCCTCTTGTGTCTCGCTAAGTTTTGCTTGATATTAGCATGCTGGGCTCTGTTCATCTGTAGAGCAAGTGTAGCCTGAGATATCGCCAATTCTACCTGCATCTGAGCTGATTCTATTTCCTTGGAGTCTATCTCGTACAGCGGGTCACCTTTTTTGACGACATCGCCTTCTGAGACTTTCATATTTTTGACAAATCCCATATATCTACTGGTAATCATCTTCTGGTTATCAGAGACAACGCTCCCTGTCAATTCTAGCTCTATAGCAACAAGATAGACCACTGAGATAGTCAGAAACAATATTATTTTTCTCATCACTTTACCCCTAAATTTAATAAACTCTGCAACTCAAAGACTTTGCCGTTACGAGAATTTTTCGCTGTTAGAAGTTTCAATAAAACCTCAAGCTCTTTTGCCTGCCTAATCAATACATCACCTATAGAAGCAATACCTTCTTTGTATTTTTCTTGATATGTTCTATATATAGTTCTTGCCGATTTGAGCTGTGCTCTATAGCTTTTGATATCTGCATCATATCCACCTATTTGCGTCTGTAGATGTTTGACCTTGAGCGCGATACCTTTTTTTGCTAAACGAACTTGATCAGCCACCATCAGCATATTGACTCTGGCTTTTTCCAGATTTGCCTCATCTGCACCACCGCTAAACATATTGTACTGTAACTTCATTCCCACTGTGTAGGCATCTTTGTCAAAAAAGTTATTCAAAGGCTTATTGTCAGCAGAACCATATTCTGCAAACGCTCCTATCGTGGGTCTAAACTTTGCTTTTTCAAGCTCCAGAGCCATAGCAGTAATCTTGAGACCTAATCTTGCCTTTTGAATATCAATACTTCTGCGTTCTATCATTGCTTTAGTAACCCTAGGGCTGGTGGCCAATGCTTTAGTGGTTTTTGCAGAGCTAACTTCTGTGTTGAGCAAAAAAGAGAGAAACTGATAGGCGAGTTCCTTGTTGAGTTTAGCCTGAGAAAGCATACTCTCTGCCTCTGCCATACGTGCCCTGACCTCTAGTTTATCTGTTTCCTGAGCATAACCCTCTTTTTTCATCTCGGTAATAATCTGCTTGAGTCTAGCTATATTATTGATAATTTTACGAAGATTATGAACATAGTCCTGTACCAAGGCTATATCATAAAAGGCTTTTTTGACCTCATATCGCTTTAGGGCTCTTACTTTTTTCATATCCAACTTACTCATCTCAAAGAGTGACTTTGTAATCTTTTTGTACTCTGTTAGCTTACCGCCTGTATATATCGGAAGCGTGTAGGTAAATTTAGCCACAAAGTGATTTCGTGCAACAGGATAGTTGAGATCTTTTGGCTGCACGGTGAGCAAGGAACCCATGCCTTGAGAAAAACCTAGAGGCAGCGCGTTTTGATTTGCACCTTCTAAGACCTGCCCTAAAGGTCCTAAAAATTCACTAAATCCAAAGTCACCAAAAGTCGCCTCTCTACTCTGGAGTTTGAAGCCAAAAACATTACCTGCATCATTCGACCTTATTGCCATGAAGGAAAAGTCTAGTTTTCCATAATCATAGCCCTCCGCAGCAAACTGATCATATCTCTTCATTTGGGCATTGTATTGTGCTATTTTAATTTCTAAATTATTTTTATCCAATAGCTTCAGTGCCTGATTTAGAGTCAAATTATTCAATCCTGCTAAAAGAGGTAATTGGTATATAATTAAAAGTACTAAAAGTTTTTTCTTCATAAAAACCCTTTATTGAATATGATTTATAACCCAATAAAGGATTATAGCTAAAATAAACTTTGCATAAGTTATTTTGAAGTATTCATAGTTTTTTAATAAAGATTATAGACTCTTTCGTGTCTCGTCATGCAAATGACCCCACTTGAGCTTGCCCCCACCTAGCATATGGAAATGCAGATGATGCACCTCTTGCCCACCGTCGTCACCATTATTTGTTATTAGCCTATATCCCGACTTGTCTACTCCGACCTTAGTGGCTACTTCTTGAGCAAAAGTTGTTAGTTTTGCCATGGTACCTGAAGGAACATTTTGAAAACAATCTACATGCTCTTTGGGTATAATCAGTATATGTATGGGAGCCTTTGGGTAGAGATCATGAAATGCTAAAAAATTATCATTTTCGTGCACTGTATTATTTGGTATCTCTCCTATTACAATTTTGCAAAATATACACATATATCATCCTTTTTTAGATAATTATAGCATATATAGTCAAGTGTACACACCACAATATTAGAATATTTTGGATAGAATCACGACAATTTAAGTGCACAAAGAGGTTATGATTGGAAACACTTCAAAAGAAAATAGAAGAGGCTTCATCACTAGAAGAACTCGAAAAAATTCGTGTTGAGTTGTTTGGCAAAAAAGGTATTCTTTCTGCTGAGTTTGCCAAACTAAAAGATATACCTGGTCCAGAAAAAAAGGTATTTGCTGAGGGGCTAAACAAAACAAAAGTACTACTTCAAGATAGTTTTGATAAAAAACTTGCAGTACTAAAAAGTATTGCACTAGAAAAGCAGCTCAAAGCAGAAAGTATCGATGTTTCACTCTATAGCAACCTGAGAGAAAAAGGGGCACTACATCCAGTAGCACAGACTATGGATAAAATTATTGACTATTTTGTATCCCTCAACTTCTCCGTAGAGACTGGGCCTATGTCTGAAGACGATTTCCATAATTTTGAAGCACTCAATCTTCCCAAATATCACCCTGCCAGAGATATGCAAGATACCTTCTATTTCGCTGATGGAATGTTGCTGCGTACACACACTTCCCCTACCCAAATACGCACAATGCTCAAAGAAAAACCACCTATACGCATGATAGCACCTGGTGCTGTTTTTCGTAGGGATTACGACCTGACACATACACCAATGTTTCACCAAGTCGAAGGCTTGGTTGTTGAAGAGAAGGGAAAAGTAAGCTTTGCTAATCTAAAAGCCATTCTCACAGATTTTCTGCACCATATGTTTGGCGATGTCGATATCAGGTTTCGTCCTAGCTTCTTCCCGTTCACTGAGCCATCAGCTGAAGTAGATATTAGTTGTATATTCTGCAAAAGCAATGGCTGTCGCGTCTGCTCTCATACGGGCTGGCTAGAAGTACTGGGTAGCGGAGTAGTAGATCCAAATGTTTTCAAAGCAGTCGGCTACGATAATGTAAGTGGCTATGCTTTTGGTCTTGGTGTGGAGCGGTTTGCGATGCTGATGCATGAGATACCTGATCTTAGAAGCCTTTTTGAGGGTGATATTCGTTTATTGGAGCAGTTTAGATGATAGTAACAAGAAGTTGGCTCGAAGAGTTTATAGATCTAAGCGATGTCTCCAATAAAAAGCTTTACCAAACATTCAATGCTATTGGTCTAGAAGTAGACACAATAGAACACATAAAAATCCCAAATGGGGTTGTCGTAGGGAAGGTGTTATCATGCGAAAAGCATCCTGATGCAGACAAGTTGAGTGTATGTCAGATAGATATCGGAGAAGATACCAAGCAAATAGTCTGCGGTGCTAAAAATATATCAAATGGACAATTTGTAGCAGTTGCAACAATAGGCAGCATCCTAAGCAAAGATTTCCATATAAAACCTACAGAATTGAGAGGTGTTGCTAGTGATGGCATGGTTTGCTCAAGTACTGAACTTGGATTGCCAAAAATAAATAGCGGCATTATGATACTTGATGAGAGCATTGGGGCACTAGAGATTGGAAAAAATATCAACCAGTATTCCAAAATAGCTGATACAGTAATTGAGCTAGAGCTAACTGCAAATCGTGGTGACTGTCTAAGCATCCATGGTGTTGCTAGAGATCTAAGTGCTTCACTAAATAAAGACATCAAAACTTTCAACTTCGAAAGTAACAACAAGTCAAAAGTTGCTATAGCTAGGAAATTTAGCATAACAAATCATAGTGACACACCTTTAAGCCTACAATATAAGCTTTCTCAAAATAAACAGATAAGAAACAGTAATTTACTTATAAACATACGCTTAGGATTTGTTGGGCTGGAGCTTGCAGATTCTATTTCAAATATAGTCCGCTATAGTACGCATGCTACAGGTGTTATTTTGAGAGCATATGACAGTGAAAAGCTTCAAAATGGCGACCAAAGCACAGTGCTTACTCTTACAGAAGAGGGAAACAAATTAGTTACTATTAAAAAAGAATCTTCTCTGCTTTCAACAATAGGGGTCAATCAAGCACAAGAGTATCTGCCAGATGATAAAAGTAAAGCAATACTCTTTGAGGCAAGTTACATTGAACCCGAAATACTCATAGAGGGTCTTGCTAGTAGCAAAATAGAATCAGATATGCTTTACTATAAAACATCCAGAGGTAGTGAGCCTGACCTTATTTTTGGAATGCGGTATCTAGAGTGGGGATGCTCTATATTTTTTGATTTTCACTTTGCAAATAGCTCACTAGTCGTAGAAAGTGAAAAGGATGAGAGAATCATAGCTGTCAACTTCCAAGAGCTTAATGATATCATCGGTCAAAAGACAGGAAAAAGTGAAGTCAGCAACATACTCACTAGACTTGGATTTAAGATACACAGAAACAAAGGATCGGAGAGTTTTGGCATCCTTGCCCCTCCTCATCGTCACGATATCCTGCACATACAAGATGTTGCGGAAGAGATATTGCGTATCGTAGGCATAAACAATATAGATGCAAAGCCTCTTGAGTTGACCGAAAAAGTAAGACTTACAAACAGTACAACCTTATACAGAGCCAAAAGAGACCTCAGAGTCAGAGCTACAGGGAGAGGCTTTTTTGAAGCAGTCACTTATGCTTTTTGTGATCAATCAAAACTTGAAAAATACGGATTTGACACTCTTGACGAGTCACTAAAACTTCTAAACCCTATAGCAGAAGAATTTAATACCATGCGAAGCACACTACTGATCAATCTACTTGATTCTGTCAAAAGAAATATAAACTACGGTATCAAGCGTATTCCTCTTTTTGAAATAGGAACAGTTTTTGATAAGCAAAGAAATGAAAGTGAGCATATTGCTTTTGTCTGGAGTGGACATATAGACAGTGAGTCTATTGACAACCAAGGCAAAGCAGAGACCATTAGCTTTCCCTTCTTTGTCAAAGAACTTACTGCAATCATAGGAGAAGTGGAGTTGGTCACATGTAAGAGCAAAAATGGATTAATGCACCCATACCAATCTGCCCATATCATAAAAAAAGAGCAGATTATTGGTTTTGTAAGCAAACTACATCCATTAGCATCTGACACATATGCGATTCCAGATACTTTTGTCGCAGAGATGAGCTTTGCTGCTCTTATGCCAGAACATATTTCAGTAAGCACCATATCAAATTATCAAGGTGTTTACAAAGATCTCAGTATTGTTATTGATAAAGATATGCCATACTCAAAAATTTCACAGACTATTGGGGAGATTGAAAATAGTATCCTGAAGAGATTCTATCCTATAGATGTATATAAAGACCAATCTCTGGCTGAGCGAAAGAGTGTTACTATTAGGTTTTTTATCCAGTCAACAGAAGGCACTATGTCTGATAACATGATAGATGATTTAATGCAAGATATTCTACAAAAACTAGAAACTGACCTAGGGGCTAAAATCAGATGAAAAATATAACTATAGCTCCTATTAAAAAATCTTTCTCTTTTGTCTGCGAAAATATAGCTGCAGACAAGTCCATATCTCACAGATCTGCAATGTTTGCTCTACTAAGCGATAAACCTTCTGTAATCAAAAACTTTTTACAGGGAGAAGATACGCTCAATTCACTCAACATCATAGAGCAACTTGGAGCAAAAATAAAAAGAACTGGAATGGATCTGAGTATTACGCCACCAAGATTCCTAATAGAACCAAACGATGTGCTGTATTGTGGCAATGCAGGCACTGGCATGAGGCTTTTTTGTGGTCTCCTTTCTGGATTTGAGGGCAGTTTTGTATTGACGGGTGACAAGTACCTTAGGGGAAGACCCATGAATAGAGTTGTAAAGCCATTATGTATCATTGGTGCTCATATCGACGGGAGAGAGAATGGCAATCTCGCACCATTGCATATCAGAGGTGCTAAACTTAAATCATTTCGCTACGAATCTCCCATAGACTCTGCACAGATCAAGTCAGCTCTCATACTGGCTGCCTTAAAGGCTGACGAACCAAGCTACTACAAAGAGTCTATCTTAAGTAGGGATCATACAGAAAGAATGCTCAGTGGCATGGGTGCAAATATCTCTACAGATAATGAAGGGTGGATCAAAATAGTACCTATCCAACATCCTCTTGCACCCCTTCATATGACCATCCCTGCTGATCCATCAAGTGGGTTCTTTTTTGCTATTGCAGCTGCTATTATTCCTGATGCCAAGATCACTCTAAGAAATGTTTCACTGAACTCTACTAGGATAGAGGCATATAGAGCTCTTGAGAGGATGGGGGTATCTATAGAGTATGAGCTAAAAGAGAATATATATGAACCAATAGGTGACATTACAGTTGCTCATCAGGGAGAATTAAGGGCTATTGATATAGATTCAAATATCGCATGGCTAATAGATGAGCTACCAGCATTATCTATAGCCATGAGTATCGCAAAAGGCACAAGCACGGTTCGCAATGCCAAAGAGCTCAGGGTCAAAGAAAGTGATCGCATCTCTACTGTACTCAAAGGACTCAACCTTGCAGGAATTGAGACTAAAGAGAAAGATGACGGATATGATATTGTTGGGGGTGCTCTCAAGCAAGCAACGATCAATAGCCACGGCGATCATCGTATTGCCATGAGCTTTGCTATTGCTGGACTACTTTGCGGAATGGTAATAGAGGATGTAGTATGTATAGATACTTCCTTTCCTAACTTCCATGAGATACTGCAAGAGCTAAAAGGGTAAAAATGGAGATAAAATTAGCATCCTCATATGGGTTTTGTTTTGGGGTCAAAAGAGCTATTAAAATAGCGGAAAAGAGCCACGGTAGTGCAACATATGGTCCCCTAATACACAACAAAGATGAAATCAACAGACTCAAAGAGGGCTTCAATGTAGGGCTTGCAGAAAATATGTCCGACACGGAGGCATATAACTCTATCGTCATAAGAACACACGGAATCCCCAAAGAAGAGTTATCACAACTAGAAACAGAAGGCAAACAAATCTCTGATGCGACATGCCCTTTTGTGACCACCCCACAGCAAATAGTAGAAGACATGAGTAGTAAAGGTTACACTATTGTCATTTTTGGAGATGCAGACCATCCAGAGATTAAAGGGGTCATTAGCTATGCGAAAGATCTGCAAGATGCATTTGTTGTCCTCGATGAAAGAGAACTAAAAAGCCTACCGCTCAAATCAAAAGTGGCAATTGTCGCACAAACCACAAGAAAACCTACAGATTTCATGAAAATAGTTAACAAACTCATTCTTCAAACAAAAGAAGTAAGAGTTTTTAACACTATATGCAACGCAACATTTGAAAATCAAGATGCAGCAGCCTCCCTTGCGGAAGAAGCAGATGTGATGATAGTAATAGGTGGTAGAAACTCATCCAATACAAAGCAACTATACTCAATTTGCAAAAACTACTGTACCGATAGTCACTTGATAGAAAACGAAAAAGAACTAAAGCCAGAATGGTTCAATAAAAAAGGGTTGTGTGGCATCAGTGCAGGTGCTTCCACTCCTGATTGGGTCGTTCAAAATGTTATAAATGGAATCAAAACAATACTCTGACAGCAGTTTTAAATAAAAGATAGTATAATTACGCCAAATTAGGCAAACAGAAGGATAGGTAAATGAAGTTCGAAGATATCGAAGTAGAAGAAGTTGATTTTGAAGCGATGCTTGAGGAGTCGTTTAAAAAAACAGAATCAAAAAGTGACTTAATAGAAGGAACTGTTGTAAAGATAGATGAGGCAGAAAATCAAACCGTTATAGACATAGGTGGTGGTAGAGACTCTGTGCTCTCTCTCGATGAGATCAAAGATGAAAATGAAAATATACTTTTCAAGGTCGGTGATCCTATAAACATAGTCACTATGGGTAGAGGTAGAATCTCCTATCTTGCTGCACAAAAAAGAGTTGCTCTAAATGAATTTATAGAATCATATAACCCTGAAGAAGAACAAATTGTAGAAGGTGTTGTTACCAAAAAGAATAAAGGTGGTTATGTTGTAGAGGTAGATGGTCTAGAATTCTTTATGCCAAGAACCCTATCATACCTTAGTGCGAAGATTGAAGCAATAGGAAAAAAAGTCAAAGCATTAATAGTAAAAGTAGATAAAAATAGGGGCTCTGTAGTAATCTCCAGAAAAGAACTCATCGAAAGAGATAAGGCAAAATCACAAGAGATTGTAGGCAAACTGCTTGAAAGTAAAGATCCAGTAATTGGCATAGTGAAGAAAATTACAAGCTATGGTATGTTTGTAGATGTGGGTGGCATGGACGGACTTGTTCACTATTCTCAGATTTCGCACAAAGGACCAGTAAATCCATCTAAGTATTTTGAAGAAGGCGACGAAGTCAGCGTAATCGCACTAGACTACGACAAGAAAAAAAAGCATCTATCACTATCCATTAAAGATGCAAGCTCTGACCCTTGGCAAGAAATTGATGATATTCTTGGAGTAGGCGACACTGTAACTGTCACTATAAGTAACATTGAGCCGTATGGTGTGTTTGTAGACTTAGGAGAGGATCTTGAAGCATTTTTGCATGTATCAGAGGTTTCTTGGGACAAAAATGTAAAGCATCCTAAAGACTATATGAATATAGATGATGAAATTAATGTAGAAATCATCGAAATAGACAAAGAAAAAAGAAGACTCAGAGTAAGCTTAAAAACACTTTTGCCAAAACCGATGGAAGCATTCACTCGCAATCACAAGACTGGAGATATACTTACAGGCACAGTCACTTCACTGACAGACTTCGGAGCATTTGTGAAGCTTGACAATATTGAGGGGCTACTGCATAACCAAGAGACATCTTGGGATAAAAGCGTAAATGCCAAAGATATTTTTAAAACTGGGGACGAAGTCGAAGTAAAAATTATCAAAATTGACTCTGACGCTGGAAAAATATCACTAAGCAAAAAAGCATTAGAGGACTCACCTGTGGATGAGTTCGCTAAAACGCATAAAAACGGTGACATAGTTACTGGTACTGTAAAAGACAAGAAAGACTTCGGTGTATTTGTTGCAATTAATAGCAGTATCGATGCTTTGATCAGAACAGAAGATCTATATCCGTTAAAGTTTGATGAAATTGAAAAAGACCAAGAGATCAGGGCAGTTATTAGTTTTATAGACTCTCAAAGTGGAAGAATCAGAATATCAGTCAAGAGACTTGAAAGACAAGAAGAAAGACAAGCACTTGATTCTCTTAATAGTGAGCAAGACGACAGCATGACGCTCGGTGACCTAATCAAAGATAAATTCTAATAAGAAAAAATATGACAATAATAGTATGTGACCATATTCATGAAAAAGGGCTAGATATTCTAGCCTCTGATTCTTCAATAAAAGTGATAAATGCAGCAGATGAGCCCAAAGATATACTTTTAGAAAAGTTTATTCCCCAAGCAGATATTGCCATCACAAGAAGCTCTACGAATATAGATGATAGTTTTTTAGAAAGAGCTCACAAGCTTAAAGCAATTGTTCGTGCAGGTGTTGGTGTAGACAATGTAGATATTCCAAGTTGTAGCAAACTTGGGATTGTTGTTATGAACATCCCCACCGCGAATACTATTGCAGCAGTAGAGCTGACAATGGCACATCTGCTTAGCTGTGTAAGAAAATTTCCATATGCCCACAATAACCTTAAAATTGACAAAGTTTGGAGACGGCAGGATTGGTATGGCTCTGAACTAAAAGGCAAAAAACTTGGTATCATTGGTTTTGGAAATATTGGCTCTCGTGTGGCAAAAAGGGCACAAGCTTTCGAAATGGATATCATGACTTATGACCCATACATAAATCCATGTAAAGCAACTGATTTAGACATCGCTTACACAACTGACTTTAATGATATTCTCACTTGCGATATCATCACAATACATACTCCAAAAACCGATGAAACGATTAATATAATTTCTGATGAAGAGATAAGCAGAATGAAAGATGGTGTCATTCTCATAAACTGTGCCAGAGGTGGATTATACAATGAAAGAGCATTATTTAATGGACTAAAACAGCGCAAAATTGCAATGGCAGGCATTGATGTTTTCGATACGGAACCAGCGATAGATCATCCACTTTTAGATCTGGATAATATTATAGTCACACCTCATCTAGGAGCCAATACAAAAGAGTCCCAACAAAATATAGCCATTCAGGCAGCAGAAAATGCAATCTCCTCCGCAAAAGGCATATCATATCCAAATGCACTAAATCTTCCTATCAAAGAGAGTGAGCTACCTGATTTTTTACGCCCTTATTTAGAATTAACACAAAAAATTGGACATATGAGTGCTCAGCTAGCTAAAAGTGGGATACAATCCATGAGGCTAACTACTTACGGAGAAGTTTCCGAACATATAGAATCTCTTTCAACTTTTGCTACTGTTGGCGTACTCAAGGAATCACTTGGCGATCAGATCAATTATGTAAACGCGAAACATGTTGCAAAAGATAGAGGCATGGAAATCGAAAAAGATATTTCAGAATCAGATACAGGATTTAAAAATATTGTTACCGTCAGGCTCACAACTCAAAACGGAAGCGTGTTCAAAATAAGCGGTACAGTACTTGGTGACTCTGCTCAAAGGATTATAGGTATTGACGGGTATGAATTGGAGCTTGAACCAAAAGGACAACTCATACTTTTTAAGAACAATGATGAACCTGGTGTTGTTGGTGATGTAGGTCACATCATAGCACAACACAAAATAAACATATCAGATTTTAGACTTAGTAGAGACGGCAAAGGTCAAGCTTTGGCAGTAGTTAAATCAGATGGCATCATCACTAAAGAACTTTTGTCTGATTTGGAGAAACTAGAAGCTTGCATAAGTGTTAGATCAGCCATTTTATAATTTTTTCATATATATTACGAAAAGGCACCTTTGTATTCAGGCATAGATTTAAGTTTTAGATAAATCATTGCTGACATAATAGCATCATTGAGTGCATCATGTTTACCTAAAAATGGCAACCCTAATCCATTCATAATCGTATCAAACTTCAAGTCCACAAATTCATAAGATGAAGACTTTCTGTATCTCTTATAGTACATACTCGACAGCTCAACGGTTGGATTTGGAAGCCTAGACCCAATAATTTTTTTAGTGTATCTACTAATTATCTTGTGATCAAAACTTATATAGTATCCAACTATTGGGCGATTTCCTATAAAGTCCAAAAGTTGTTTGATAGCCTCTTCTGGCTCCACAGCGTTAACAAGGTCACACTCTCTAATATGATGTATCTTAATGCTTTCGTGGTTTATATTGCCAGAAGGCTTCAGGAAACACTCAAAGGAGTTACTTATGCGTATTTTATCATCTCTGATAATCACTGCACCGATAGAAATGATTTCATCTTTTTTGGGATTAAGCCCTGTCGTCTCAGTATCAAGTACAACTAACTCATCACCGAAGTAGGGCTCAAAAAGTTTGATATATTCTTTGCTTTTAAGAGCTCTTTTATTTTGCCATTGCCTTAGAAATCTAAATATCACAAATTTTCCAAGCGGAAATGCCTAACAATAAACTTTTTAAACTGTTCAACTATTTGAAGGCTATCCTTAAAAAGATCTCTTTGAATTCTACTCAATAGCTCTGTATCAATTACATTGTTAATGGGTTTTCCTTTTCTTACACAATCAATCTGTCGTTCGAGACGCAAATAAAGCAACACCTCAAATACCTCTATAAGCTCATCTGCCATTGAATCAGGCAGTATTTTTCTTGACTTTAGCTCTTTGATTCTTTCTACTGTTGACAGTGTGTCTATTTTATACTGCAAAGAGAGAGATCTGGTTCCTTGTACCACAGGGAATACTCCAGCTTTTTTGATATCTACCTTTTTATCTTGGTTCAAAAGGGTAGAAAAAAATCCAACAGGTGTCTCAAATAATGTAGTCAATTTGGCAAACCTAGCCATATAGACTTCGTTGTCAGTATCTATTTTCTTAGAAATTATGTATTTTATGCTCTCTAGTAGCTCAGGGTCTCCTGCCACACACTTTGCATCAAAAAAGATCGAGAAATGCATATAGCTATCCATATCTGGATACTCTATCCAGTGTATAATCTCTTTTTTGTACCCTTCTTCATTTTTACACCAATATGGGTTGGACACCATGATATTGCCATCACATCGTGGATAGCCAAATGATATAAGCATTTCTGTAAACTTTTGCATGTATGGATAATACTGGCTTGTCTCAATTCCATCACGGATTATCAGACCGTTATCCTGATCTGTACGCAATATTTGTTCTCCTCTGCCTTCACTACCCATAACAAGAAGTGCACAATCTTTTTGTAAGTTTTCTGGTAAAATCATCTCAAAAAGTTTTGAGAAAACCTTTAGATTTATCTCTGATATCAGCTTGGCTATGTATCTAGCCTTGACCCCTTGAGCATGTAGCTTTTTTACTACACTGATATAGTCCATGCTGGCTTCTCTTAGCTCGTCTATTGTTTTAGACTTCTCTATTTTGACTGTAGCTAGCCTTGAGTTGTTGGCAAAATAGCTCAAAATATCCATCTGTTCTAGCATTCCAATTATTTCACCATTTTCTCTAACCGCTACCCTCTTGATATTTTTCTGTAAAAGCAAAAGATAGACATTGAATAAAAAGTCCTCTTTGTCAACAGAGATGATTGGAAATTGTGCCATCTGGTCTATGGTTGATGCGAGATTTAATGTCTCCTCTGCCAGAGCTATCTTTATGCCACTGTCTGTAACAATACCATATTCATTGCCCTTTTTAACTACAATGGAAGAGCTTTTCATTTCCACGGATTTCTTAATCGCGACAGAAACCAATGTATCACTCGATACAATACAAGGCTCGTGAATATAACTGGCATCAACCCTGTCTACCATAAAGCTACTCAGATCCGATGATGTCTCTTTCTTCTTGAGGTAGTTCATTCTCTCAACAACATCCATAAGATAAAACTGTTTAAATTTTTTGCTATTGTTGAGTAGCTTTATAAATCCTTTTCGACTCAACTCGTAGCATATCAAATCTTCTGTTACAATACAACTAGTTTGACTCTTATTACTTGTCAGTGCATTTGCACCAAAGCTCTCTGTTTCATGATAGTCTCTAATAATATTTCCATCTTCATCGTAAGTCTTTACCTCACCTTTAATGACAATATACAACACGGAAGCCTCTGAGCCTATGATTATAATCTCGCTATCTTTAGCATAAAAGCCTATTTCAATATTTTCTATAGCTAGATCTAGCCCCGTATCACTTAAGTCAGAAAAAGGGCATATGGATTTTAAAAACTCTTTTTGATCACTGAAACTCAAGGGGTGTATCCTTATATTTATATATAAGTATATTGTTCATGCATGGCTTCACCAATACACTCATATATTAATATCGTAGACAAGAAACCCTCTTGGTAGTGAGGGTTTCTTTTAGCATTAATGATCGTGAGCCTCTCCAGCACCTTTTGGTATACGGATACGCTCCACCATATCCTGAATCTCTTGTGGTGGTGGTGCAGTCATGCGAGATACCGTGTATGCAACAACAAAGTGTAATATCATACCAATTGTACCTATGCCAGTTGGTGCAACACCAAACAAATAATCTTCTTTTACTCCACCCATAAATACAAAATAGACAATATAACTAAAGGTAAATACAAGACCTACAATAATACCTGCAATTGCACCCTCTCTATTCATTCTTTTGTCAAAAATACCCAATATAATAGCAGGAAAGAATGATGCTGCAGCCAAGCCAAATGCAAATGCAACAACCTGTGCAACAAAACCAGGAGGGTGTATCCCTAGATACCCAGCTACGCATATAGCTACCACAGCTGAGAGTCTAGCCGCCATCAATTCTGTCTTTTCGCTCAATTTTGTTCTTCCTGTCTTTGGATCATTGAATATTACTTTTCCAAGTAAATCATGTGATATAGAAGAGGCAATGACAAGCAATAAACCAGCCGCTGTAGACAAGGCAGCTGCTAGTCCACCTGCTGCCATCAGAGCTATTACCCAATTTGGCAAATTCGCTATTTCTGGATTTGCAAGTACCATAATATCTCTATCTACATAAATCTCATTGTCAAAGGGTTTGGCTCCAGCTGCAGGCAAAGCATTAGTTGTCAATCTCTGCCCATATTCACCAATTTTCTCACCATCGTATTCAGGCTTACCTTTTGCGTGGTCAAAAACTTTCCCAGAAGAATATTGTATCTTCCCGTCACCATTTCTATCATTCCACGCCAGCAAACCACCTTGCTCCCATGTCTTGAACCAGCCGCCATCATTTGTAGTGCCGTCTAGATGTTTTGCCTTCCCATCTATAAACTGCTGATATTCAACATTTTGAACATTTTTTATCAGATTTACTCTAGATATAGCTGCCACTGATGCAATTGCTGTATACAATAAGGCTATGAATAGTAATGCCCATCCAGCAGATATTCTTGCATCTTTAACCTTTGGAACAGTGAAGAATCTCACAATGACATGAGGAAGACCAGCGGTTCCGACCATCAGTGCCACTGTTAGCATAAACATATTAAGCAGGCTTCCTGGCTCAGTGTAGGTACTAAAACCAAGATCCTCTACAGCCTGATCAAGTGCATGCATAAGATAGGTTCCCTCTGGTATTATGCGAACTCCGTCGTTAAATGCAAATGTCGTTTGTCCAAAAATACCAAGTTGTGGTATTGCAATACCTGTTACTTGAAGTGACAAAAATATAGCTGGTACTGTAAAAGCGAATATCATAACTATATACTGTGCTACTTGGGTATATGTTATGCCCTTCATTCCTCCCAGCACTGAGTAGACAAACACAATACCCATACCAATCAATACACCTGTAGTAACATCAACTTGCAAGAATCTAGAAAAGACGATACCCACACCTCTCATCTGCCCTGCAACATATGTAAATGAAACAAAAATCAGGGCAACGACCGCAACCGTTCTTGCAACATTGGAATAATATCTGTCACCAATAAAATCAGGGACTGTGAATTTACCAAATTTTCTCAAATATGGTGCCAACAGCAATGCCAAGAGGACATAACCACCAGAAAAACCCATGAGATAAGCTGCACCGTCACTGCCCTTAAAGGCAATGATACCTGCTAAAGAGATAAACGAGGCTGCACTCATCCAGTCCGCTGCTGTCGCCATGCCATTTACCACAGGATGGACACCACCTCCCGCTATATAGAACTCTTTTGTGCTAACCGCCTTAGACCATATAGCTATGCCAATATATATAGCAAAACTTACACCAACAAATAAATATATTAAATTTTGTAATTCCATACTATCTCCTACTCTTGTACATCATATTTTTCATCTAGCTTATTCATAAATCTAACATAGATAAATATAAGAACCACAAATATCATAATAGACCCCTGCTGTGCAAACCAGAACCCAAGCTTCACTCCACTAATCTCAATGCTATTCATTTGATTAATAAACAGTATTCCCGCTCCATATGAGACGATAAGCCATACAGCCAATAGTTTAAGTATCATAGAGATATTCTCCCGCCAATATGCCTTGGCTTTTTCTTCTGTCATGTACTCTCCTTTTATTTGAATATATGTGTGTAAATACGCAACTCCGTATTATATACTTTTAACATAGCAATATCATAGCAAGGTATTTTTTGTTCTTTTTGTGTTTTTCCAAATACCTAAGTGTAACTTTTTACTACATATATAGGCTTTTACTATAGGACACCTATACAGTTTTCTTTAGTCTATACCCTACACTCTTAATACTCTCTATAAGGTTTTCTTTTAGTGAGCCTCTTACCCTGTGAACTTCGGCACGAATAGTTGCATTATCAACATGGACATTCTCCCAAACATAGTATCTTAGAGTATCAAAATCTACAATTTTTCCTTCAAACGATGCCAGTAGATCCACTATTTGAGATTGTTTTTGCGTCAGCGGCTGATCTTCCCCATCAAAGATTAATTTTTTTCTCTCAAGATCATAAGTATAAAATTTACTCAACTGCACTATTGTACTTGATGCTATATTGGCGATCTTCAGCAGTCTCTCTATATGTAAAGTTAGCTCCTTGAGATGAAAAGGCTTTTTCAGATAATCATAGCAACCCAACTCATATGCTTTGCTAATTTGTTCAATTTGAGTAATGGCTGATATAAAAATAGTGGGCACAAATATCTTCTCTTTTTGTAGTTTTTCAAGTAGTGACAACCCATCTATAGATGGTGTATTGATATCAAATATAAATAGATCATAGGACTCCTTGCATATTGCACTATAAGCGTCTTTGCCGTCTTCATATGCGTCTACTAAATAGCCAGTATTATCGAGATACTCTTTGATAGCCTGCTGAAGCATTAGCTCATCTTCTAGTAGTAAAACTCTCATTTAGGCTCCTCTAAAATAATATTTAAATATAGTTCTATAGTCATTAGAAGATACTTCTATGCCTACATCATTGTCATCGCAGATTAACTTCACTATCTCAAGCCCCAACCCAAATCCTCCTATTTCCATTATCTCTCTATGATATGGTTCAAATATTTTTTTTGTATCTTCAATCTTGGGTGACTGAGTACGAAACTCTAGTATAACTTTAGCATCTTTTGTATAAAGCCATATATATATGTGTGTAGATTTTGTTGCATACTTTATTGCATTTGATATATTATTATCTATGACTCTTTGTAGCTCAATATCACTAAAATAAATATCTACTCCCTCTTCAATATCTATTACTAAGTCTTGCATATTCCCTGATGCAATATCATGAAAAAATCTCACTCTCTCATGTAAAAATGAAGAGAAGTCTATCTTTGCCTTTGTATACTCAAGTCTATCTTTTTTTACAACATAACTTAAGTCGTCATATAAAGTTGAAATCATTTTTGCTCCAGCTTCTATATTGGACATATACTTGTTCTTGCTGTACTTCATTTGAAATATATCAATATGTGTCATAATGACCGCCAGAGGGGTATTCATTTCGTGTATAGATCTTCTTATGAACTTATCTTGTCTACTCACAAGTGCCTCGCTAAACTCCTTTTCTTTTGCTAGCAAGGTATTTTGCTCCAATAAGTTTTGTGTTTTTTCTGCCACTTTTTTTTCCAATGACTTATTTAGTTCTTTTAATTTATTCTCCCTGTCATGAATTCCGATTACCATTCTATTAATATATCTAGACATTTTTTTGAACTCTTGAAATTTTACATTATGATCATCTATAAGTATATGCTCTCTTGAGGCTTTTTTAAAAAAATGGTTAAAACTGTCTATTTCACGCCTAATAATATAATTTATTATCTTGACACCAATTAATCCCACAATAAACAGTAGACCCATTAACACACTTATTTTCATCAAATACCCAATGAGTTTATCTTTTAACGCTGCTTTTTTAGCAGAAATCACCTTGTCTGCTTCGTCAAGATACACACCCGTACCTATCATCCATTTCCATGGCTCAAATGCCATAGCATATGATATTTTTGGACTAAGTATCTTAGTTGTTGGCTTCACCCATGTATACTCTACAAAAGCAGCATTTTTTTTACTAGACGCGCTTATAAGATCTTTTATGACTTGTACACCATTTGCGTCTCTATGATTATATAAATTTTTTCCTATGTTATGAGGTTGTGCAGGATCAGATAAACAAGTGCCATTATAGTCATAGATAAATATATATCCAGTATGATCTGACCTTCCATAAAGCTGTGAGATAGCATTTATTATTTGTCGCTTCAGTAACTCTTCGCCCATAGTTGACTTTCTAGAGTAGTACTCATTAGAAATAAACTTTAAAACTCTATTTGTATCAAAGACAATGCTCTCTTTCTGCTCTACAATATATACATCACGAATACTGCTAGCTTCTTTATCAAAGTTGCTATATTCGCTGTAAATCACATAAGCAGTAAAGATAAAGACTAAATAAAATACAACCACTGCCCCCCTCATATAAACAGAGGTAATTGTCCTATTCTGAAAAACTGAGAGTAATGTTTTTAGTTTGTACAAAATAAATCCAGAATATTTTTTATAATTATATCCTATTACCTATTAGAGTGATTGCTTTGAAGTGATTGATTTGTTTTAATTTGATTTAAAAGTATAAGAAACTCTCAAGATGGCACTGACCTACATTTCCACAAACGTAGCCTGCAGTATTATCGGCGATGGGAGGCTTGACTTCCAGGTTCGGAATGGAGCTGGGTATGACCCTCTCTCTAACAGCACCATCAAGAGAAACAAAGCTTCCGTAAAAGACTTGTTTCTCTTGACTTAAGAGTATAACTTATGTTATGAAGTGATAATAACTTATCATAGTTAAGAGCCTAAGCAATGTTGCAAATTACAATCTTTTTGCATTCTCATATTAAGTTTGCACTTAATAAGGTAGTGCCAATGAAGATTAAAAAAATACAAACGATCTATTAGTACTGGTCAGCTAAATGACTTTAATCACTTACACATCCAGCCTATCAACGCAGTAGTCTTCTGCGGATCTTCAGGGAAGATTCATCTTGGAGTTGGCTTCCCGCTTAGATGCCTTCAGCGGTTATCTCATCCGAATGTAGCTACCCAGCGATGCCCTTGGCAGGACAACTGGTACACCAGTGATTCGTTCAACCCGGTCCTCTCGTACTAGGGTCAACTCTCCTCAATCTTCCAACGCCCACGGCAGATAGGGACCGAACTGTCTCACGACGTTCTGAACCCAGCTCGCGTACCACTTTAAACGGCGAACAGCCGTACCCTTGGGACCTGCTTCAGCCCCAGGATGTGATGAGCCGACA
>JAAXPZ010000046.1 GCA_012329065.1 Sulfurovum sp.
ATCCACACACTTGGCTTTTTCATAGACTCAGCCATATCGGATATAAGGCTTGATAAAGTAGTAATTCTTCTGTTTTTCACTGCACTTTTAAATATACTTGTTGATTATATCTCAAGAAGAGTGAGAAACTATCTCAGACTTTCAAACAAGATAAGCTGTGCTAGTTAGAATATACTTACTTGCTGTGGCAATATAGTGTCAAGGTACCTCAAGTATATCTTTGGTACTACAGCTCTATCTTCGATATAGCACTATGTAGCTCTTGGGTTAATTTGCTTTAATTAGAGATTAAGATTAATACGATAATATTTCGTTGTCAATAAAAATTATTATTAAGGAAAAAATATGTTAGTAACAAAAAAAGCTCCAGATTTTACAGCAACAGCTGTGCTTGCAAACGGTCAAATAGTTGAGGATTTTAACCTCATGGATAATCTTGGTGACAAAGGTGCAGTACTTTTCTTCTATCCACTTGACTTTACATTTGTATGTCCTTCAGAGATCATTGCATTTTCTAAAAGAGCAGCAGACTTTAGAGAAAGAGGCGTAAACATCATTGGTGTATCTGTAGATAGCCAATTTTCACACTTTGCATGGAGAGAAACTCCTGTAGCTGAAGGTGGTATCGGTAGAGTTGATATGCCACTTGTAGCAGACCTTAACAAGCAGATCGCTAGAGATTATGATGTGCTTTTGGATGAGTCAGTTGCACTTAGAGGTTCGTTTTTGATTGATGCAGACGGTACTATCAGACATGCAGTTATCAATGACCTTCCATTAGGAAGAAATATCGATGAGATGATCAGAATGGTGGATACTATGTTGTTCACAAATGAGCATGGTGAAGTTTGTCCTGCTGGTTGGGTCAAAGGTGATGAAGGCATGAAGGCAGATACAGAAGGTGTTGCAGAGTATCTTGGCAAACATGCGGACGCTCTGTAGTCGGGATCTATAATGGTAAATTATGCACATCTTCTAAATAGTCATGATCTGAAAGCAACTTTTCAGCGTACGCAGATACTGGAAGTGATAGAGAAGTATGGGCATACTGCCATAGATAAGATCTATGAGGAGGTGTCAAAAGTACACTCTTCTCTATCTTTGGCAACTATTTACAAAAATATCATACTAATGGTAGAGAGTGGCGTGTTAGCAGAGGTGTCTATCATCGGTAGCAAATCCAAATACGAGATTATAAAAGATGACCATATTCATCTAATATGCACAGAGTGTGGAATAGTCATAGATAAAATACTTGATGAAAACACGGCTAAAGACACAGCCAAAGTAGCAGAAGGGTCTAGCTTTTCACTCAAACATAGACAAGTCAATCTATATGGGGTATGTGATAGTTGCCAAAAGTAATATTATCTAGCGATTTGCATTATTTAAACAGTGCAGATCCTACTCTTATCATATTTGAGCCACATTCAATCGCTAGTTTAAAATCCCCACTCATACCCATAGAGCAGATAGTCGCTCCATC
This sequence comes from Sulfurovum sp., assembly GCA_012329065.1. Classification (GTDB taxonomy): domain Bacteria; phylum Campylobacterota; class Campylobacteria; order Campylobacterales; family Sulfurovaceae; genus JAAXPZ01. The sequence continues at coordinate 1,487 of JAAXPZ010000046.1, forward strand.
TTTTTCCAATTTTTTATAGATAATATATGTAGTCTCAAAACTCTCTCTGATTAAACTCTCATCTTCACTATGTGCACCTATGGTCATCACACCTTTTAGATGGATACTTGGACAACTTTCTTTGATGTTTAGATATATTTTTATGGCTGATTCTGGAGATACACCTGATTTACTCTCTTCTCTAGAAGCATTTATTTGAAGCAGACAGTGCATCTTCCGATCTTTTGCCTTTAGTTTCTTCTCGAGCTCCAGAGCAAAACTTATGCTGTCAAGTGACTGCATAAGTGATGGGCGTAAATCTATTAGGTTATTGATCTTGTTTTTCTGCAGAGTGCCTATCATATGCCATTCGAGTGGTAGATCTTCAAGTATTTCTACTCGCTCTTTTAGTTGCTGTACCCGATTTTCACCAAACGCTCTTTGTCCTAGCGAGTATAGTGTTGAGATATTTTCTAGCTCAGTATATTTTCCTACCACAACTAGCTTGACGATATGATGGTCACTCACCTTTAGTCGTGCTTCCTCGACATCACTTAGTACTTTGTCTAGATTTGCTCTTAGTTGCTCTTTGTCTAGTATCATATTTGCTCCCTTATCCCCATATCCTATTGACATCATTATATAGCCCAAGCCCCATTAGTCCAAACAACATTGCCCAGCCCAATACAGTCAGATAATACAGTGCTGTCTCACTTGGTTCTCTGCGGGTAATCATCTCATATATATTGAACATGATGTGTCCACCATCGAGGGCAGGGATGGGTAGTAGATTTAGTATCCCTAGGTTGACCGATATGAGTGCCATGATGAAGAGTAGATATACTATGCCTCTCTCTGTAAACTTCATAATCACATCAAAGATTGTGATAGCACCCCCTATATGTTTGCTATCTATCTCTCCAGTTGCCATTTTTTTGACACCTGTAGCAATCAAAGTGGCAGACTTTTTAGTCTCATTCCACGCATAAAATAATGATTCTAATGGAGAAAATTCTATTCTATTGTCTCTACTAACATCGATCTGTATGCCTATAATTTTTTTCTTTATATCTTCTTGGAACTCATTTGTGCTATCTATAGTTTTGGTGTTCAGTACCGCATTTACAATCAAGCCAGCTCGTTCTATGGTTAGAGTTATGTTTCCAGTAGAGTCTCTAATCGTCTTGCCTACCTCATACCAATATGTAACAGGAGTGTTGTTGACTTTTACTATTCTATCACCTGAGAGTATGCCCGCAGCTTGAGCAGGAGAATCTTTCTGTACTTTACTAACAACAGGCGGCAGATAATCAGTAGCGACTACAGCAGGTGCCCCACTTAGGGCAATGAGTAGATATACAAAAAATGCCAAGATCAGATTGGCTATAGGTCCAGCTAGGAGGATAATAATGCGTTGCCACGGTTTTTTAGAGTTGTATGAGTCTCCATCATAACTTTTTTTAGTAGGATCTGCATCGTCTTGACCCTTCATCTTGACATAGCCACCAAGCGGTATGGCAGAAAATACCCATTCTGTGTCAAGCCACTGTTTCCTAGCCATTATTTTGCCAAAACCTATACTAAATCTCTCGACCTTTACAGAAAAAAACTTAGCTGCACTATAGTGCCCGAGTTCATGAAAAAATACTAGTACAGAGAGTGACAAAAAAGCTATAAAAAGATAAAAAATGATGCTCATTGGGTTCCAGTTATTTGAAATTTATTGAATTATATCTAAAAAAATTAATTTATCCTTTTGTGGTGCAATATCTAAGGAGAAATGAAATTTCAAATAGCAGCAAGCAAAGATCATTGACTCTCATGCCCAACTATCAAAATATGAGTTGTGCAGATTTATGGTATGCTCGAAATAAGATTTTTGCAGACAGCGGGTATTGCTTTAAAGGACAGAGGGCTATTTCAGTATTTAGCAGAAGGTGCTATCCTCCCTATGGAAGGTTAAGTAATAAAAGTAAGGCAGAAGTGGGTATAATAAAATATTGGGAAAAAAGAAGAGGTTGCAGGTAGGTTGCCTGTCGGTAATTTTCAGGAGGAAAAAGCATGAAAAAAAGTTTTTTTAGTTCGTCTATATTGGGTTTTTCTATGTATGCGTTGATGACAATAGGTGTTTTTGTGCCCACAGAGGTGCAGGCACGATCTTATTCAAATATGGGTTGCTATGATCTGTGGTATGCTCGAAACTCTATATTTGCCAATAAAGGCCAATGCTTTGAGAGTAGTAAGGCTATCAGAGCATTTGGAAGGCGATGCTATTCGCCATATGGCAGGCTCAATAGTTGGGAGAAAAGCCAAGTAAGCGATATCAAGTATTGGGAGAGACGCAAGGGGTGTAGTGGGGGTTATGTGTCTAGACCATCTTATAGCAGAGGCAAGTATGCTAGAGTCTCAGGAATTCGTTGGAATGATACGCTAGCTGTCAGGTCGGGACCGTCTACTAGATATAGAAGAATAGGTAATTTACCACCAGATGCTACTAGTGTGCAGATCCTAGAGTGCAGTCGTAAATGGTGTAGGATTCGATATGGTAATATCACTGGTTGGGCATATAATCAATACCTAAGACAATACTAGTCTAGAAGAGTGAATTAAAAAGCTCTTTTGGTTTAGCTTTAGTACTGGCTTTAGGTCTATTTTTGACAGGCTTATCAAAATGCTGATAATCCTTGATGCTTCGCCAGTCACCACCCCATCTCCAGCCTTTTTGCTTGAATAGTTTGACTATTTTGTCACCTTTTAGCATCATTGCCTTTTGTCCAGCAGAGTTTCCTGTACGGACTCTTTTTCTATACTTTAATGATGCCTTGTGCGAAATCCTGCCAGATCTAGCTATATATGGGTTTTCTATGGGATTAATATCGATAGCTTTGCCATAGGAGTGGTTGGACCATTGTTTACCACCTGTGACTGGACGACAGTTGAATGCTGAAGTGTTGCCTGCTTCTATAGATTGCCAGTCATTGGCCTGAAAGTCACTGACTATCCGCATTTTGTAGATAGGGTAGCCACTATGATAGAGCTCCTCAAATATCTGCGTCACCTCTTTTGCCACAGAGCGATGCACTATCATCTCACCAGTTTTGTCTTTGCCGTTGAAGTTTTTATAGCTCATCTTAAGGTATCGAAGATTTGAAAGCGGCACGGGGCAACCTTTTCTCCATGAGCCAGCATTTAGTATCCGTTTTTTTACAGATGGCGAGATAGCGTGTATGGATGAGCTGTAGCCAGCTAGTATCATGGCTGTAGTAATGGCGAGTAGGGCAATTGTTTTTTTCATAACATAATTATACTCCAAGGTGATTAATGTATGGTTTGGGATTAATGAATTATGGTATAATTCCAACTTTGATTTTGGAGTTTACAACTATGATAATAGAGTTAGCACTTATTGGTATCTTTGTTGGTGTGATATCTGGATTTTTTGGTGTAGGTGGAGGCATGATACTTGTGCCACTACTGATGCTCATAGGGTTCGATATCAAAGCGGCTATTGGTATATCTGTGGTACAGATGGTTTTTAGCTCTATTTATGGCTCTTATCTAAATTACAAAAAAGGTAACCTTGTTCTCCATGAGGGAATGTGGGTTGGGGTCGGTGGATTGTTTGGAGGGATTATAGGTGCGAGGTTTACTGACTTACTTGACGAGCAGACACTCTCTTATGTATTTCTTGCTTTGATACTTTTTGCGATATACCGCGTATCGAGAGCCAAAAGAAAGAATTTAAATCAAGGAAAAGCAGATCTGTCAGCAATGGTGCTTTTGACGATTGGTTTTATAATCGGAATTGTTGCCATGATGCTAGGAGTTGGTGGTGCTATCTTGTTGACACCTATACTGGTAGGTATTTTACACTTTTCTAGCAAAAAAGCAGCAACCGCAGGACTGTTTTTTGTAGTATTTTCATCACTTGCGGGATTGGGATATAAATTGGCAGCAGGCACATTTGTCGATCTGTCACTGGATATCACTACAATATTGAGCGTAGTGATAGCAGCACTCGTAGGTGCATGGGTAGGAATATGGCTCAAAGAGAAAGTGCAAGACCAGCACCATAAGAGATATTTGATAGCACTGTATTTTGTGGTCTTGACGATATTGTTAGATAAAATATTTTTACATTAAAATTAGAGATTTGGAGAAGTATGACAACAAAACATGATATGATCACTGTCTATGGGGCACGAGAAAATAACCTTAAAAATATTGATTTGAGTATTCCTAAAAATCAGCTTGTAGTCATTACCGGCATATCAGGATCTGGCAAATCAACCTTGGCATTCAATACTCTCTATGCAGAAGGCCAGAGACGATATATAGAGTCTCTAAGTTCTTATGCTAGACAGTTTTTAGGGCGTGTAGGTAAGCCTGATGTCGACAAAATAGAGGGCTTAACCCCTGCTATTGCCATAGATCAAAAAACAACATCCAAAAATCCTCGTTCAACTGTAGGAACTATAACAGAAATATATGATTACTTGAGGTTGTTGTTTGCTCGTGTGGGTGAGCAACATTGCCATGAGTGTGGCAAGCCCATTTCGTCTATGTCTGCGAGTGATATTATCACAGAAGTACTAAGGCTTCCAGAGGGTGCTAAGCTAGTAATAATGGCTCCATTGGTCAAGGAGAAAAAGGGAACATTTGCTGACATGCTTGAGTCTTTGAGACACAAAGGATTCGTCAGAGCCATGATAGATGGTGTTATGGTCAGGCTAGATGATGAGATAGAATTAAGTAAAACAAAAAAGCATACAATCAAAGTAGTTGTAGATAGAGTTGTGGTCAAAAAAGGATCCAAAGAGAGGATTGGTCAAGATGTAGAAAAAGCTCTAAATGAGAGCTATGGAGAGGTGGAGATAGAAGTTTTAAATCATGAGGAAATGAATCTAAGTCGTAAACATTATCATTACTCAGAGCACTTGGCATGTTTTGGTTGTAAGCTTAGTTTTGAGCCACTAGAGCCTGTTAGTTTCTCATTTAATTCACCTAAAGGGGCTTGTCCAATTTGTGATGGACTTGGGATTCGATATGCACTTGATTTAAAAAAGATTATTCAAGGTGCTTTAAGTATCGACAAAGGTGCTATCAAGATCATGTATGGCTTCAACAAGAGCTACTATACCAAGTTCCTCAATGCTTTCTGTGAGCAAAATGGCATAGACATTAAGATGCCCTATGATGAGCTTCCTGAACATCAAAAGAAGTCCATACTCTATGGCGGAGCAGAGCCTATCAGCTTCACATGGAAGAGGCACAAGCTCACCCGTGATTGGCCTGGCGTAGTTAAGTTTGCACATGATATGTTCAAAGATCAAAAAGATGTAGCTGAATATATGACAGAGAAGACTTGTGACAAATGCGAAAGCCACCGCTTGAGAGCAAAATCTCTCGCTGTTTTAATAGAGGGTAAAAATATTGCCGATATTATCGACATGCCTATAGAGCAGAGCCATGCTTATTTTGATAGAGAAGGTAACTTCTCACACTTCACGGAGCAACAACAACTTATCGCATCCTCTATTCTCAAAGAGATACGAGAGAGACTCTTTTTTCTCTTTGATGTAGGGTTGGGATATTTGACCCTGAGTCGTGATGCTCGAAGTATCTCTGGTGGCGAAGCGCAGCGGATCCGCATCGCCTCTCAAATAGGCTCAGGCTTGACTGGTGTGATGTATGTGCTTGATGAGCCAAGTATAGGCTTACATGAGAGAGACACAATAAGGCTAATTAGAACTTTGCAATCACTCAGAGATAAGGGAAATAGCGTCATAGTGGTAGAGCATGACAAAGAGACGATTGAATCAGCAGACTTTGTTGTAGATATAGGCCCAGGAGCTGGCAAGCACGGCGGAGAGGTTGTTTTTGCTGGAGTAAGCAAAAAACTTGCTAAAGCAAAGACTCTAACAGCGGACTATCTTAATGGTAAAAAAGCTGTCTCTTATCCGCATGGCAAAAAGTCCTCAGAGTGGATTGAGATCAAAAATGTTACACTTAACAATATAGAAAATTTATCGACCAAGATACCCCTTAGGAGCTTTGTGTGTATCACAGGGGTTAGTGGCAGTGGCAAAAGTTCATTGATTTTACAAACTCTGTTGCCTGTAGCTAGGCAGATACTTAATCATGCACGAAATATCAATGCTATTGACGGTGTTACAATAGATGGATTAGATCATCTGGACAAGGTGATATCGCTAGATCAAAGCCCCATAGGCAGAACGCCAAGAAGTAACCCAGCTACCTATACAGGTATTATGGATGAGATACGAAAACTTTTTGCCCAGACAAAAGAGGCAGAACTAAGAGGATACAAGATAGGAAGATTTTCTTTCAATGTTAAAGGTGGTCGTTGTGAAAAATGTCAAGGTGATGGTCAAATCAAAATAGAGATGCATTTTCTACCTGATGTGCTAGTAGAGTGTGATGTCTGTCGTGGAAGCAGATATAATGAGCAGACACTAGAGGTATTGTATCGTAGTAAATCTATAGCCGACATATTGGCAATGAGCGTAGATGAGGCGTTAGAGTTCTTCAAGGCAGTACCCTCTATTGCTATTAAACTCAAAACACTCAAAGATGTTGGGCTTGACTATATTACTCTAGGTCAGAATGCTACTACACTCTCTGGAGGTGAAGCACAAAGGATCAAGCTGGCAAAAGAGCTGAGCAGAAAAGATACAGGAAATACGCTCTATATCCTCGATGAACCCACTACAGGACTACATTTTGATGATGTCAATAGATTGACAGGTGTATTGCATCATTTGGTTGATTTGGGTAATTCTGTGATTGTGGTTGAGCATAACTTAGACATGGTAAGAAATGCAGATTATATCATCGACATGGGTCCTGATGGGGGCAACAAGGGAGGTGAAATCGTCGATATCGGCACACCTGAAGAACTGGCACAAAACTATAAGAAGTCAGGAAGTTATACTGGCAAATATCTTGCAAAGGAGATTATCTAAGCAGATAGACAATAAGTTTTTTAAATATAACAAGCAAGATGATTGCGGCTAGTATTTCATATCCAATCACCCAAGTAAACATAATGTTGCTCTCAAGTGCAGTAAATGTTTCTACACTTCCCTCGCTTACATAAAGAAACATAAATAATGTTCCAGCTATCCAAGGTGCAAAGATAAAAAATGTAAAGTATGTAATGCCGCCATAACCTTCTGGAATAATCCCAAACTCACTATCATGCACATCTGCATTCATAAACTCTGCAAGTTTATCACGAGTTCTTTCTTTCTTGAGCCTCTGTTTTTCTAGACGGATTTTTCTGGCTGATTCAAAGATCCTACTGGAAGAGGGTTTTGTAGAAGATGTTCTTGCATCGAATGGTTCATTTGCGTTCATTATGATAATTCCCCCTGACCTTTGTAGAGTCCAATATATTTACATTATATAATATTAAAGGTGAAAAAAAACTTTAAATATTCATGTTGCTGATGAAAGTTTATCATAAAATTATCAAAAGCATCTCTAATGCGCTTTTAGCTACAATCATGTCAAGATATAATAGTAGGTATTTCAAATGAAGACAATTACAATCATAGACACTTTTGGGTTTTTTTTCCGCTCATATTTTGCTCTTCCGCCACTACGAAATTCGGATGGGTTTCCAACGGGACTGTTGACGGGTTTTATAAATCTAGTTGACTCTCTGCATAGAGATCATAGCACTGATTATCTAGTTTTTGCACTTGATAGCAAGGGAAAAACTTTTAGAAATGAGATATATCCCGAATATAAAGCAAATCGAGAATCACCACCAGAAGACCTGATTAGGCAGCTCCCTGTCGCTATCGAGTGGATAGAGCAGATGGGATTTGCCAACCTCTCAAGGGATGGATATGAAGCAGATGATGTGATTGCAACAGTGGCTAGGTTTGCCAGAGAGCAAGATGTTAAGGTCAAGATTGTTTCTTACGATAAGGATTTGTATCAGTTTATTGATGATGGCGTTATAGTGATGTATGATCCAGTCAATAAAAAAGAGATAGATGAAGAGGCATGTATAGAAAAGTATGGAGTGAATCCAAAACACTTTGTAGATTTTCAAGCGATTGTAGGAGACAGCTCCGATAATGTGCCAGGAGTCAAAGGTATAGGAGTAAAAGGTGCAGCAAAGCTTATAAATGAATTTGTAACTCTGGAGAATATCTATGCCAATATTGACAGCTGCGGCACAGCAAGAATCCAAAAACTACTCTTAGAGAGCAAAGAGCAGGCATTTATGTCTCGAGATCTTGTTAAGATGAGAGATGATATCTTTGATAATCTAAGTTTAGAAAGCTTTATCTTCGAGGAGAAGAATTATCTGACTTGTCTTGTGGATTCTTTTGAAAAGTACGAGATGAAGCAGGCAATCAGAAGAGCATCTAATGGGCAAAATGGTAGTAGTATAGTCAAAAGCCAAATTGACAAACAGCAACCTCTTTTATTTGAAACAGAACTTTTAGATACTACAGAGAAGCTATTTGCAATTGTAGATAATATAGACAAAGACACACTCGTGGCTTTTGACACTGAGACAACAGGACTAGATACAAAATCTGCAAAGATGGTGGGGTTTAGTTTTTGTTTCTCAGAAAACAAGGCCTATTATGTGCCAGTAGGTCATAGCTATCTAGGAGTAGGACAGCAGGTTAAGATAGAGGACGCTGTGCAAGCTATAGAGAAAATACTACAGTACAAAGTAGTGGGACAGAACCTTAAGTTTGATCTTTCGTTGCTTTATTATCAATATGGTTTTAAAGAGACCGTGCCGTATGCCGATACTATGATTATGGCATGGCTTAGTAATCCTGGTAGTAAAATTGGTCTAGATGTGCTAGCAAAAAAGTTTTTTGACTACAAGATGAAGCCTTTTAAAGAGATGGTAAAAAAAGGAGAAAATTTCTCTTCAGTTTCTATAGAAGAGGCAGAACTCTATGCTGCAGAAGATGCATGGATGACTTATATACTTTATGGAGCGATCAAGAAGAAGATGGAGCTTGGTTCTCTCACTCATCTGCTAGTAGAAGCAAAAAATGTAGAGTATCCCTTTGCCAATGTGTTGATTCGTATGGAAAAGCTTGGCATCAAGATAGATCCAAAGAAGCTAGAAATTTTGAAAACAAAATTAAGTTCAGATCTAGCTATACTCACTCAAGAAATATATAAACTTAGCAATAGTGAATTTAATATCAGGTCTACACAGCAGCTAGGAGCAGTACTCTTTCAGCAAATTGGGCTTAAAGGGGGCAAAAAAACCAAAACAGGACACAGTACTAACGAAGCAGTATTGCAGTCTCTAAAAGGAGAGCATCCTGTTATTGAAAAAATATTAGAGTATAGAGAGTTTCAGAAGATACTCTCTACCTATGTAGAGCCACTACTAAAGCTGTCTAGAAAAGATATCGATAGTCGAATATACACATCATTTATACAGACAGGCACAGCAACAGGTAGGCTAAGCTCCAGAGACCCAAATCTACAAAATATCCCTGTTCGCTCTAAGCTTGGCCGTTCTGTTAGAGAAGCATTTGTAGCAAAAGAAGGCTATAAACTGGTAAGCATTGACTACTCTCAGATAGAGCTTAGACTCTTGGCGCACTTTTCTCAAGATGCTGCTTTGATGAAGGCGTTTACAGATGGTGCCGATATCCATATGGCAACTGCCATAAAACTTTTTGGAGAAGAGGAGGCAGCACAGAAGAGAAATTTTGCCAAAGCAGTTAACTTTGGATTATTATATGGAATGGGCCAAAAAAAGCTTTCTGTTGAGCTAGGAATTAGTACTTCAGAGGCAAAAGAGATCATCACAAACTATTTTGCCTCATTTCCGACAGTAAAAAGCTTTCTTGAAGAGATACAGGAGAGGGTCAAAATCGACGGTTTTGTAGAGACGATATTAGGTCGTAGAAGAATCTTTGATTATGCTCAGGCGAACGGGATGCAAAAAGCGGCTTTCATGCGTGAATCAGTCAATACTGTATTTCAAGGATCTGCAGCTGACCTAATAAAGCTCTCTATGCTTCAGATAGATAGCATGATACAAGAGGAGAATCTAGATGCCTTTATGCTTCTACAGATTCATGATGAGTTGATTTTTGAAATCAAAGAAGAGAAGATAGAGGAGATTAGTAAGCGTTTTGTTTATATTATGGAAAACATTATGGAGCTTCGTGTGGCCTTAGTGTGCTCAGAAAGTGTTGGAGAGAGCTGGGGAGAGCTAAAATAGTTTCACAAATATTACAATAAGTTGAAATTGACTATAATTGTATGTCAAAAAAGACAAAAAGGATAGAAATGTTAGAAGAATTCAAAAAGTTTCTCATAAAGGGAAATATGGTAGATATGGCTGTCGGCTTTATATTTGGTGCTGCTTTTGCAACAGTGGTTAAGTCACTGGTATCAAATGTGATTATGCCTCCAGTAGGTTTATTAATGGGTGGGGTTGATTTCTCGCAACTGTTTGTTGCACTTGATGGCAAAGAATATGCAACTATGGCAGTCTTAGATAAGGCAGCGGCTCCAGCGATTAAATATGGAGTGTTTATCAATGATTTGATATCATTCTTGATCCTTGGTTTTGTTATATTCTTGGGAGTTAAGGCATACAATAACATGAAAGAAGCAGAACCAGAAGAAGCACCAAGCATAAAAAAATGTGCTGAGTGCGCTATGGATATACCAGTTGAAGCTCATGTGTGCGGACATTGCACTAAAGCAGTTGCGTAAGCATTTTTAATTTTTTAGAGGGTATATCTTTGCCCTCTTTTTTGTTCCTATCGCTTAACTGGATAAAGCAGTGCCCTCCTAAGGCGTAGCTAGAGGTTCGAGTCCTCTTGGGAATACCACTTTTGGTTTATTTGTGTGCATCTTGCACAGGACTTCGTTTGGCGTACTATTTGTACGACTCTCTCAGAACCTGCACAATCAGCACACAACTAAGCCAAAACATTGTCTTTTTATCTCTTTTGTTGCTCTTTAATTGGCTTAAACATATTCATTTTTGTAACAATTTCTAATTTCAAAAAAGCCGTAAGTAAAAAAAAGCTATAATCTACGCAGTTATTAAAGTCATAAAAAGGTTTGTTGATGGAAGGTATATTTACCTATTTGGGTTATCTGTTTGGTGGAGAGACTGGGCACGGTCCAGGAATGATGGTTGCTCACATTATTTTAGTGATGCTGATTGTGCTTTTTATAGCATATAGGGCAACAAGAAGCCTCAGGGCTGTGCCGAGTGGCTTCCAGAATGTTATCGAAGCCTTTCTTTCTGGCGTGATTTATATGGGTTCGGATGTTATAGGTGAAAAAAATGCTAGAAAATACTTACCACTAGTTGCAACTATTGGTTTATTTGTGCTTATAAGTAACCTCATAGGTATTATTCCAGGATTTGAATCTCCTACCTCTAGTATAAATATTACATTAATATTGGCACTTATTGTTTTTATATACTATAACTATGAAGGAATTAAAAAGCAGGGAGTATTTACATATTTTAAAAACTTTGTTCACCTTGGTGAGATGAACCCGATAGCAAAATTTTTAATGTCACTCTTGATGTACCCTATAGAGTTCGTCTCTCATTTATCTCGCATCATTTCCCTATCGTTCAGGCTTTTTGGAAATATAAAAGGTGATGACCTTTTCTTGTGGGTCATCTTGATGTTGGCACCATGGATCTTCCCTATGGCACCACTCGTGCTACTTACTTTTATGGCATTTTTACAAACATTTGTCTTTATGATTCTTACTTATGTTTACTTAGCTGGTGCAATTGCTTATGATGAGGAACATGCAACAGAGACTGCATAGGCTTACAGTGTTATGAAGTTAAAAAAAGATACTCTTGAGAAGCTCACCAACTTTATGCTTGGTGTGGCTTGGGCAATTGTATTTATAGGTGCAATATCTGCCTTTACTTATTTTACAAATGTTAATTTTATTGCCGCAATTTTATCTGCTTTTTTAGGCACAATACCTGGCTTGATGATGGTACTTTGTTTGGAATACCTAATGCTTAAGTCAGAAAAACTTAAGGAAATGAAAAAACAAACAGCAATTCTCGAGGAAATTATAGATAAAATCAAAGCAAATTGATGCTTGGTTAATACTCTGTTTACTTTTTGTTAATTAATTCAGTATTATTTAATATTAGCTATGTTAAAATTTGTATGTAAAAACAGGGGGTACTACTCACATAGTAGTGCTTAACTAACAAAAAGGTAAGCAAAATGAAAAATACAATTGTAAAAATAGCTCTTTCTTCAGTTCTAGCTAGTGGATTACTAGTGGCAGGCAAAGGCGTCATAGAGACGGATATCCCAGTGGTTCCTGTAGTAGATGTCAATCCACTTTATGTTGGGCTTGGTCTGCTCTGGTCTGGAACCAGTGCAGAGTGTCCTTGTGCTGTTCCAGTAAATGATAGAAGAAAAGATACTACTTATGGTGTGATTGGCAGGATAGGTTATGATTTTAACCAGTATATTGGTATAGAGGGAAGAGTGCTTAAGGCTAGCATAGAGAAAGATTTTTCAGAAACAACTCACTATGGTATTTATCTTAAGCCACAATACCATGTAACAGAGGCAATTAATATTTATGGTTTGATAGGTTATGGAAAAACTAAAATTGAGTTTACTTGCCCAACGATATCTGATCAGAGTGATTCTGGTTTAAGCGTAGGTATTGGAGTTGAATATGACATAAGTTCTGACACAGACCCGATAGCTACATCTAGAGCCTTTGACGGACAGGGTGATCAAGAGAAGGGTTGGGGAGTCTGGGTTGACTATCAGAATCTCCTTCATAACAAAGGTTCTTATAATATCAAATCAAATATTGTAACAGCTGGCGTTACTTACGATTTTTAAATATACTTGCAAGAGGCTTTGCTTCTTGCAGCATATACTTAGCTTCACAAACTCTCTCAAATAACCAAAACGCTATAATATCTTTAGGGGTGCCCTTTATTACTAATTTCATTTTTTCAAGGTTTATACTATGTTTGAAACCGTTATTGGTCTTGAGGTTCATGTGCAACTTAATACTGAAACCAAGATTTTTTGTTCATGTCCTACCTCTTTTGCAGCAGAGCAAAATAGTAATACTTGCCCAACTTGTCTGGCATTGCCAGGTGCACTTCCTGTATTAAATCTTGAAGCTGTCAAAAAGGCTATGAATTTTGGCTATGCAGTGAAGGCGGAGGTAAACAAGAGATCTATATTCAATCGTAAAAGTTATTTCTATCCTGATAGTCCCATGGCATATCAGATAAGCCAATTTGATATCCCTATAGTGGGTAAAGGTGCTTTGACGATAGATTTTGATGATGGAAGCAGTAAAGAGATAGGCATCACTAGAGCTCATCTTGAGGCAGACGCTGGTAAAAATATACATGACGGAAACATATCAAAAGTGGATCTAAATCGTTCAGGTACACCTCTGCTGGAGATTGTTTCTAATCCAGATATGAGATCTGCTGATGAGGCTGTTAGATATTTAAAAAAACTTCATTCTATAGTTCGATATTTGGATATTTCAGATGCCAATATGCAAGAAGGGTCATTTAGATGTGATGTCAATATTTCTATTCGTCCAAAAGGACAGGAAGAGTTTGGCACCCGTGTTGAGATAAAAAACATCAACTCTTTTAAATTTGTTTCAGCAGCGATAGCCTATGAAGTTCAGAGACAGACAGAAGCATACGAAGATGGTGTATACAAACAAGAGGTCTATCAAGAGACAAGACTTTGGGATGTTGCCAAAAACATTACAAAAAGCATGAGAAGCAAAGAGGATAGTGCTGACTATCGTTACTTCCCTGACCCTGACCTGCGTCCAGTTTTGACGACTGATGATATGATGAGGGAAGCACAACACATCCCAGAGCTTCCAGATGAAAAGGTAGCAAGATATATTGATGAACTTGGCATCAAAAGATATGATGCTCTCGTTATCACAGCATACAAAGAATTATCTTGCTATTTTGAGGAGACGATCTCTCACGGTGTAGCACCCAAGATAGCAGTCACTTGGATAACTTCCGAGCTACTTGGTCGCCTAAACAAAGCAGGACTATCTATTGAGAATTCGCCAGTAGATTCGGCTACACTTGGAGATCTTCTTGTTAGGGTATCAGATGATACTATCTCTGGCAAAGGAGCTAAAGAAGCATTAGATTATATGTTTGAAAACAAAGATAGAGATATTGATGTAATCATAGAAAAACTTGATCTGGTACAAATGAGTGACGATGGTACAATTTTGGCTATCATTGATGAGATATTAGCATCCAATAAAGACAAGGTTGAGGAGTATAGGGCGGGCAAAGAAAAGCTATTTGGGTTTTTTGTTGGGCAGACTATGAAAGCTAGTCGAGGCTCTGCCAACCCAAGCAAGGTCAATATGCTACTCAAGCAGAGACTTTCATAGTCTCAAGGAGATAGAATGTCTAGATTGATATATAGTATTGCAACTAGCCTTCACTGTTCCCCAAAATACCAAAAAACTAAATCCTTTTTTCGCTCTCTTTTAAATGACATACACTACCCATACAAAAAGTATTTTGACCTATTCATGATAATCTTAGTCTCCAACAGCAAAGATAGTCCAAGCAAAACCTACAGATTCCAAAGAGGACAACAGAAAGTTACTCCTTGCTGGTGTGAACAGGATATTTGATATGTATGAAGAAAGTGCTTCTTTGTTTGTGGATATGATAGAAAAATATGAACAAGAAAAATAAGAAAGAAGGAGTGCGTATGAAAATAGCGATTATAGGTGCAGGAAAATGGGGAAAGGCTCTATATCATGCATATAGTCAGAGTAATGAAATGGTCATTGCTTCACGGACTCCTAGGGACATAGAACATTTTGTATCTATGGACGAAGCACTTCGGCATAAACATATAGTTATAGCGATACCCGCACAGTTTGTGCGAAGTTGGATGGAAGAAAACTTTATTGATCATGGGCAGAAGATTTTAGTGGCTGCAAAAGGCATAGAGACAAGCACAGGAGCATTTCTCAATGAGATTTATGGAGAGTTCGTTACTGCTGATAGGCTTGCGTTTATCTCTGGTCCATCATTTGCTACCGAGGTTCAGCAATCACTTCCTGCAGCATTAATAATATCCTCTTCAAATAGTGAGCTAGCACAAGTATATGCAGATGCTTTGCCAAACTTTATCAAAGGTTATATTTCTGATGATGTAGCAGGGGCTGAAGTAGCAGGTGCGTACAAAAATGTGATCGCCATAGCAGGCGGAGTCTGTGAAGGTCTTGGTCTTGGCAATAATGCCAGAGCAGCACTTATATCTCGAGGTCTAGTAGAGATGACTCGCTTTGGTGAAGCATGTGGTGCCAATAGTGAAACTTTTCTCTCGCTAGGTGGTGCGGGCGATCTTTTTCTCACTGCAAGTTCCACTATGTCAAGGAATTTTAGAGTAGGATTAGGGTTGTCAGCAGGTAAAAATATAGAGACTATATTAGAGGAGCTTGGAGAGGTTGCAGAGGGTGTACCGACCACTAAAGCCTTACATAAAATTGCTATAGATAAAGATATATATCTGCCAATTGCCAACGAAGTCTATCAGATGATATATGAAGGGAAAGATCCTAGTGCAAGTGTTGGGGATTTATTAAATTAGTGAAGTCTCAATAGCTCGGTTTATAACCAAATACAAACAGATAAAACGATATAATCATTTTATATTTTCCAAAAGGTTTTTGTATGGCATATGAGAAGAGTATTGCTGCATTTGAAGCAGCAAGCAGAGTGATCCCTGGTGGTGTGGATTCTCCTGTTAGGGCGTTTGGTAGTGTGGGCGGCACACCTTTGTTTATAGATAGAGGAGAGGGTGCGTTTCTTTATGATGTAGATGACAATAAATATATAGACTTTGTACAGAGTTGGGGCCCGCTGATATTTGGGCATGCTGATGCTGATATTGAGATAGCAGTCATAGGAACCGCAAAAAAAGGTTTGAGTTTTGGAGCACCTACAGAACTGGAGACTGAGCTTGCTGAGGAGATTGTCTCTATGTTTGATGGGATTGATAAGGTTCGTTTTGTCAGCTCAGGAACTGAAGCGGTAATGAGTGCCATTAGGTTGGCACGAGGAGTTACCGATAGGGATAATATCATTAAGTTCAAAGGTTGTTATCACGGACACAGTGATTCTCTTTTGGTGCAGGCTGGATCTGGTGCGGTGACTTTTGGGACACCAAGTAGCCCAGGTGTGCCTGCTGATTTGACTAAACATACGCTTTTGGCAACATATAATGATATTGATAGTGTAGTTGGCTGTTTTAGGGATAGTGAGGATATCGCTTGTGTGATCATAGAGCCAATAGCTGGAAATATGGGTCTAGTGCCTGCGGATGAGGAGTTTTTGCTTGAGCTTCGCAAGCTTTGCGATATGCATGGCACGCTATTAATCTTTGATGAAGTTATGAGCGGCTTTAGAGCATCTCTAAAAGGTGCACAAGGACTTACTGCCATCAAGCCAGATATGGTTACTTTTGGTAAAGTGATTGGTGGTGGTATGCCAGTAGGTGCTTTTGCCGCTTCTGCCAAGATCATGTCTCAGCTCTCTCCTGAGGGACCAGTGTATCAAGCAGGTACACTTAGTGGTAATCCTGTTGCCATGGCGGCAGGATTGGCTAGTCTCAAGAAGTTGAAATCCAATCCTGCTATCTATGTAGAGCTCGCCAGGAAATCTAGAAAGCTTATGGACGGTTTTCTTTCAGCGGCCAAAGCTGAAGATATTTCTTTGGTTACGGATGTTAGAGGCAGTATGTTCGGTTTCTTTTTCAGTGACAAAGAGGTGAAGAATTTTGATGATGCACAAGAGAATAACGAGGAGGCATTTGCTATTTTTCATAGAGAGATGTTGAGTAGGGGGATCTATTTGGCATGTTCGGCATATGAAACAGGCTTTATATCTGTTGTGATGACTGATGAGATGATCGATGAGACTATCACAGCCGCCTATGAATCGATGAGAATAGTTTCAGATACTTTGGGAAGTTTAGCATAGAGGCATTAGCTACTATTAGAGGTGCCATAAAGGAAAGCCATGAATGAAAACGATCCCAAATTCAAAAAAATTGTAGATGCTGCAGACGGTCTGAGTCTAGGTATATCTATGGTTGTTGCAGTGCTTATAGGTGTGGGTATCGGATATCTACTCAGAAAGTGGTTTGGCTATGATTGGCTATTTTGGCTCGGTGTATTTTGGGGTATCAGTGCAGCTGTATTCAATATATATAAAGCTTATGCAAAACAGAAGAAATCACTTGATGAGCTGGCAGATGACCCTAGATATAAACGAAGAGTTTTTGATGATGATGAGGATGACGATTAGATATGTTTAGGATACTAAAGTGGCTAATTGCTATTGATGTACTACTTGTCATCATATCCCTTTTATTGGATAGGTCTGACTGGCTTCTAAATACGCAAATAGCTTTTATCAGCTCTTCTGCGGTACTTACTGCTTCAGCATTTAGCTATAGCAGAATGGTTTACAATAGGCTCTCTGATGGAACTTTTGTATCCAGTGATGACAGGCAAGCACTTAAAGATAGCATCAAAGAAGAGAAGAGGCATATGAAAAAGCATAGAAGATCGATTTTACAGGTAATCAAAGACTCTAGAACATCGTTTTCTTTTTTGAGATTGGGAGCTTATCTGTTACTATTTGTAGGTTTTTTCTATTTGAGTCAAAATCTTTTGTTGCATATACCGAGTTATCTGATAGGACTTTCACTGCCTATACTAATAGTAGTTGGACTTCTCATGACCAAAAAAGAAGAGAACAATGAAACCAGGGTATAAGATTATTATTGTGGGGCTTTTGGTGTATGGTGGCTTCAAAATCAAAGAACATATGGATGTTAGCCCTTATAAGGAGCAGGCGAACAATTTTGTATTTTTCTTAAAGCACAATAAGCCCTTTGAGGCACAAGAGATTTTGAGTCCCAAGTTGCAAGCCGTAGTTTCTATCGAAAGAATCACTGCAGTTGTGCGTGAGCATAATCTTAGTGATATAAAAGAGATTATATGGTCTGATTGGAGTGGTGGAGATGGCAATTATACTCTAAAAGGTGATTTTGTTTTGGATGGCAAGAGAGAGCTTCCTCTACAGTTTAGTCTTGGTTCTCCAACAGAAAACAAGATACAGATTGAAGGCATGAGTATAGACGGAAGTAATCTAGTGAGTACTAAAGATAGAAATTCATCATTCCTAAAGTAGTTCTTTTATTTTAAGTAAATCACTGAAGGTTTCCTTTTTGGCTGAAGGGTTTCTGAGTAAATAACTAGGATGAAATGTTGGCAAAATCATGTATTCATCTGTTTGTATGACAGTGCCTCTGATTTTGCTTATAGGGCTGTTGTCATTGGTCAGATATAGATAGGCGGTGTCTCCAAGAGTAACAACAATTTTAGGCTTTATTAGCTCTATTTGTTTTTGCAAAAACAAACGGCAAGTTTGAGCTTCAGATTCTTCTGGGGCTCTATTGTTTGCTGGTTTGCATTTTATTATATTGGCAATATAGACTTGTGGTCGTGGGATATGCAGAACATTTTCTATCATTTTTGTTAGTATTTCGCCAGCATGCCCTGCAAATGGCTTACCTGTGCTGTCTTCCGTACTGCTAGGTGCACCGCCTATAAACATAATATCAGCATTTTCATTTCCCTCTCCAAATACTACTTGCTGTCTACTTTTACTGAGTTCACATAGATGGCAACCTGAGACTACTTTTTGAAGGCTTATCATATCTTCTGGTATTTCTATGGACTCTGTCTCAAGTTTTGAGGGCATAATGTCGGTATAGCTATATCCAAGTTGCTTAAGCAGATAAAGCTGTTTGAGCTGAAGTGCGTTGTGTAGATTTTTCATGTAGGTATTATAGCTATTGAATTAGAAATTTTGTATTATTTTGTAAGATTTTATTGTATATTTTAGATAGGAGATACTGGCAGTGTATTGTATGCTACCAGTATTTTGTAAGTTGCATTGACTCTATTAGGAAACCGCCACTTCTACAGTAGTACCTTCCCAGATGCCATGCTTTGTGCAGTAGCCATGAGCGATAAGTTTAAGTTTTTTGCCTGTAGGTATAATGGTAAATGTTGTAGTATTATGAGCTTTTGTATTGCCAAGTGTTCCTGGGACATAGGTAGCCTCAGCAAGTTTTGTCTCACCGTTGAATAGAGTTATAGACTCGATAAAGTGATCAAAATCATCTGGATGAGTGTATTCATTACCCATTTTTACTGTTACTTCAAATGGCTCGCCGGCTTTGGCTGTGTTGGTACAGTGAATAAATGGTGAATGTCTGTCTATAAGGTCTTTCTTTGCTTCCCTCTCTATTTCTGAGATATCTACATATTTATTGATTTTTGGCATAATTGCCTCCTTTTGAAATTAAGATAATGCAATTATACCATAAACAATATTTAATTAAGAGTCATTTAGTCCTAATTAATCTTGGATTTTAGATTGAGCCCATTTTTTGATACTTTCTCTCTCGTTTCTGTTTAATTTTGCTTCTGGATGAGCCATAAGATATACTGGAGGAGGCATTTTGATGTTGATAGTCTTCACTATACCTTTGAGTCTCTCTTGCTGTTTTTTAGTGTCATATTGGTTCCATATTTGGAAATTGAGCCATCTTCTGCCATCTCTGACATGTCCTCTAACTTCAAATGAAATAGGAGCGATGTTGGCATACCAAGGCCAATTGGTTGTATTGGAATGGCAGTCGTAACAGGATCGCTTGAGTAGAGTAGTGATCTCTTCAGGTGTGATGATTTCATCAGATGCTGAAGCCTTTGGGGCTTCTGGAACTTCCACTTTTACAAATTGTATCAAAAGCAACGCAACAGAAGTCCAGCCGATTATATATAAAAATACTTTCACTCCTTACTTTGCTTTCCCAGTAGCAGTGCACTGCCCAGTAGCCAAACATGCAGGACAAAACCCTACTAACCCTGCAATCAGCGGAAGAAGACCTAGATAAAACCAATTGTTCCCACTGTATATCGCATATCCTACTAATGCAAGACCTAAAACTATACGAAAAGGTTTGCAGAATTTTGCTATTTTTAGTGCGTTTATTGCCATCATGAATCCTTTTATTAATATAATATGGAACTATACTTAAATTCACTTAATGGGAAATAAATATTTATCTCTTATGGAGAAAAACCAAAATTTAAAATTTTACTAATCACTATTTCATCGGTAATAAATAAGATAATTATGATAAACAAGTACTCTATAATCTTGATGAATTAAGTACTGTGTCGTAAACAACACACGCTATAATACTCCCCATGAAACAAACCACAGCACTCAACATACTAAAATCAGGTAAAAACGTCTTCATCACAGGGTCAGCAGGGACGGGTAAGACCTATCTGCTTAACCTCTATACTCAGTACCTAAAAGAGCGTCGGGTCTATCCGACTATTGTGGCACCTACGGGGATAGCGGCTTCACATTTGGGTGGGCAGACGATACATTCTTTTTTTTCTTTGGGTATACGAGAGAGTATAGATGAGGGGTATGTGGAGTTTTTGATGGACAAGAAGTATTTGAAGACACGTTTTTCAAAGCTTAAACTTCTCATCATCGATGAAGTCTCTATGGTGTCACCTGAACTGTTTTCTTCTATGGATTTGATACTGCGTGGGTTTAAGGGGACAGATGC
>JAAXPZ010000074.1 GCA_012329065.1 Sulfurovum sp.
GAAAACATCCCTTTAACTTTGTATTCATAAAATACTCCTTTAAAATTTGTAATAGATAGCTCCACTTTGTACTAAAGCTGTAGCATATCCAGCCTTCATAGCCTCTTCGACTATGCTTTAGAAGTATAAAATAATTTGATTACTATTTGATTACTATATGATTACTATATGATTACTATTTGATTGCTATATCCACAAGTTGTCGATAAGTCTAGTTTTGCCAACTTTTACAGCGACTAGAATGATGCTGTTTTTCATCTCTATCTCTGTATATCCTACATTCAAATCCCCAGTGCAACACTTAAAAATAAAGAAGACAAGCTCAAAGATGATATAAAAGACCTTTAAACTTATGACATTTGCTGACCCCAAGTTCTCAATGCACCCTTAAACTCATAAAGATATAATTACTCTATGAAAACAGAAGCAACACTATTCTCTATGTTTATAGAGACACATAAAAAATATAAGAACAAAATAGCCTTTATCTATAAGGTTGAAGAAGAACAGCTTGAGGTAGGCTATGAGAAGTTCTTTGAGGATGTACTGATCCTCTCAAGAGCATTTGCTTCAAAAGGGATCAAAAAAGGCTCCAAAGCTGTATTTATCTCAGATAATCGTTATGAATGGATTGTAACCGATATGGCACTTGTATCATTAGGAGCCATTAGTATCCCTAGGGGCAGTGATACTCCTACACAAGAGCTGGAATTCATACTCGATCATTCTGAGGCTAGCTACCTTATACTAGAGTCTGAGACACTGTATGATATGCACAAAGAGATGCTCTCTAGGCTAAAACTCAAAACTATATTTGTTATAGAGGCAGAAAAAATGCATACGCTTTTTGCCAATACCTACTCATATCAAGATCTGCTCAAGCACAGAGAAATATACGACAATGAAATAGAAGAATTTAAGGCGAGGCAATATGATATAAGGAGCGATGACACATTTACAATCATATATACATCTGGAACTACAGGCAGACCCAAAGGTGTCATTCTGACACATATAAATATCATGCACAATCTAAAGGTCATCCCTGACCTCATCAATCTGACACACCAAGATCTCTGGGTTTCCATACTCCCTTCTTGGCATATCTTCGAAAGAGCGGTGGAGTATGCCACGATTGACCAAGGCGGCTGCATGGTGTATTCTAATATCAAAACTTTTGCTAAAGATTTAGAGGAGTACAGACCGACACTTGTCGCCACTGTCCCTAGACTCTGGGAGTCTATGTATACTAAAATCAACAATAAGCTTCAAAAAGAAGATCCCAAAAAAGCTAAAATATTCAATATACTAGTCTCTATATCCGTGCGATACAATTATCTACAAAGACTATACAAAGATGAACTTCCAAGATTTGAACAAGAGAGTTTTATCCTTGCACAATCAAGAAAAGTTATGACGATACTCAGACTGGCACTACTCTATCCTTTCAATCTCTTTGCCAAGAAAAAACTCAAAGCAGTACAAGAGAAGTTTGGAGGCAGACTGAGACTAGCTATCAGCGGAGGAGGAGCCTTACCAGAACATATAGATGAGTGGATAGATGCGATTGGTATCCGTATTGTCAATGCCTATGGCATGACAGAGTGTGCACCTTCCATTGCTGGTAGAGCACTCAATTGTAGCACCTTTGGAACGCTTGGGCTAGCAGTAGAGGGCACAACACTAAAGATTATCGATGTCAACGGAGAAAAGACTAATATTGGCGAGATAGGAGAGATTCTTGTCAAGGGGGATCAAGTCACACCAGGATACTTTAAAAATGAGGACGAAAACCAAAAATCCTTTACAAAAGATGGCTACTTCAAAACGGGTGATTTAGGTAAACTTACAATCCGAGAAGAACTAATTATCACTGGTAGATCCAAGGAAGTTATTGTATTGGCAAATGGAGAGAATGTGGATCCTAGCCGTATCGAGTCTACCATAGGCAAGCTTCCATTTATCATAGATGCCATGCTAGTGGGGCATAATAAAAAAGGTTTAGGAGCCCTTATTGTTCCTGATCTTGATTATCTTAAATCATATGCTCAAGAGCACTTTCAAAAAGCCATTCATAGCATAGAGCACATCAGAGAAGATAAAAATATTGTCAATAAAATTAAACAAGACATGAATGAATTACTCAACTATAAAAAAGGTTTTAAGAGGTTTGAAAAGCTACAAAATATACACTTTTTGGACGAAGAGTTCAAGCTAGGTGAAGAGCTCACAAACACTTTTAAGAAAAAGAGATATGTGATAGAAAGAAGATACAGAGAGGTTATAGATGGGCTGCTGAAGTAGTGCAACGTTATCTATTCTACTTATATCTAAATGTAATACGCCCCTTATCAAGACTATATGGAGTAAGCTCCACTTTTACCTTATCTCCTGGAAGAATTTTGATATAATGCATTCTCATTTTTCCTGCAATATGACAAAGAATAATATGACTATTCTCCAACTCTACCCTAAAAGTTGCATTTGGTAATGCCTCCACCACTTTGCCATCTATCTCGATTACATCATCTTTTGCCATCGTGTTCCTTTTTTTGAATTTTCATTTTTAACTACATATTGTGAGCTAACTGTGAAGCTTATGCCTCTGTTAGTATCACCGCTCTACTGTCTACTACTGCCACTTGATGTTCATAGTGACTTGTTTTCAATCCATCTTCACTGACTACTGACCACTTATCTTCTAGCAATGCTGGGTTGCCACTTTTTTGGCATACCATCGGCTCTAGACAAAAAACCATACCATTTTTAATCTTTGGTCCTTGTTTGGCTTTGCCTTCTAAATAGTTTGGTATATTTGGTTCATCATGAGGCTTTGTTCCGATACCATGTCCACAATAGTCACGAAGTGGCACGAAGCCTCTAGAGGTGATAAAGTCCTCTAGCACTTTAGTAAGCTCTTTGAAACGCATACCCACTTTTATATTTTCTATAGCGTGATATAGAGCATCTCTGGAGCAGGCAATCAAAACTTCATCTTGAGCAGATATAGTACCTATAGGGATAGTTATTGCTGCATCACCATAGTACCCATCTAGCTTAGTGCCAATATCAAGTCCTAGAATATCACCTTCTTTGAGTACTATGTCATTTGGTACACCGTGGATACAGACCTCGTTGAGCGAAGTGCAAACGGATCCACTAAAGCCATAGAGCCCCTTAAAAGATGGTTCTGCTCCCAGATTCCTCAAATAGGCTTCACCTATTATATCAATCTCTTTGAGCGTCATACCTGACTTGATAATAGATTGTAAATGCTGGAGTGTTTTACCAACAATCGAGCCAGCCCTTGCTAGTTTCTCGATTTCGTTGGGCTTGCGAAGAGCAATAGCCATTAGAGACCTACATTTCCTAGGACTTCATACTGGTTCATTGTTCTTTGTGCTTCAATTTTTCGCATTGTGTCTAGTGCAACTTGTACTATAATCAGGACAGCCGTACCACCGAAAAAGAATGATGCGCCAAGCTCATTTATAAATATAAATGGAAATGTTGACACAATAGCAAGATATAGTGCACCCGTAACAGTCAGCCTACTTGCTACCTCATTCAAGAATTCCCTAGTATGCTCACCAGGGCGAACACCAGGGATAAAACCGCCCTGTCTTTTTAGATTATCTGCAATGTCTTTAGCGTTGAACTGTATCGATGCATAGAAAAATGCAAAGAATATAATCATTAAAAATGTCACAACATTAAAGACTACACCGCCTGGTGCAAGTATATCTGCAATCGCGGTCATTGTACCACTTGTGCTTGCCTGCAGCATAGTAAGCGGGAACATCAATACAGCAGAAGCAAAGATAGGTGGGATTACACCAGAGATATTGACTCTAACTGGTATATAGTTCATCACTCTTTTGTTTTGATTTTGCATAATCGTTTTTCTAGAGTAGCTGATAGGCACTCTTCTTTCTCCTAGCTCCACATAGATGATGGCTACTATAGTCACAAGCATAATCGCAGCTATAACTAAGACGGACAAGAAGCTCATCGTCCCTGCATTAACTGCTGTGACTGTATTGCTAATCGCTGATGGAATACCAGACACAATACCTGCAAAGATAATCAAAGAAATACCATTTCCGATACCTTTTTGGGTAATCTGTTCACCTATCCACATCAAAAGCATAGTACCAGTAAGCATAGAAAATGTAGCAAGTATGGTAAATGTAGTCTGATCAATCATGATAGCACCTTGTCCACCAGAACCCATAGATCTAAGACCGATAGATACACCAATGGCCTGAACTACGGTGATAAAAATAGTAAAGTATCTAATTATCTGCATATATTTCTGCATGCCGTCTCTCTCTTTTTTCATCTGCCCAAGTGCAGGAAAAGTAGCGGCAAGAAGTTCCATGACGATAGATGCAGTAATATAAGGCATAATGCCCAATGAAATGATGCTGAATCGCTCAACAGCACCGCCGCTGAACATATTTGCCAAACCTAAACCATTATTTGAGTTTTGATCAAAAAAGCTCTTGATCACATCCAGATCAACACCTGGAACAGGGACATAGGCTAAAACTCTATAGGCAAAAAGAAACCCAAAGGTGATGAGTATTTTTTGAGTTAGCGCATTTCCCATGACTATTTACCGCTTGTAGTGACAGCGTCATCTTTGATCTTAGATGCAAGCTCTTTAGCAGATGCTCCGATCAACTTGACTCTCTTAACTTCTTTTGAAAACTTATGAACAGAAGCAATACTCTCTAGAGTGATTTCATCTAGTGTCGCCACTGCCTTGATCTTCTCAACATTAATGACATAAGGTTTAACCACTCTTGAGGTAAATCCAATCTTTGGAACTCTTTTGATAAGTGGCATCTGCCCACCCTCGAAACCTCTTTTTTGACTATAGCCAGATCTTGACTTCTGTCCCTTGTTACCACGACCAGCAGTTTTACCTGTACCTGAGCCTTGACCTCTACCTACTCTTTTTCTGTCGCGAGTAGATCCTGGTGCTGGCTGTAAATTGTGCAAACCCATAACTGCTCCTTAGCCTTTAATTCTAGTAAGTGCTTCTATGGTGCATCTTACTAGGTTATTTGGATTGTTTGAACCAATTGACTTGGCAATAACATCTTTGATGCCTGCCAACTCAATTACTGGTCTTGCTGCTCCACCTGCGATGGTTCCTGTACCTTCACTGGCAGGTCTAAGAACGATACGGCTAGCGTTGAACTTATGCTCAATATCGTGTGCAATAGTTGTACCTTTGATATTAACTTTTACAAGCTGCTTAAACGCATCATCAACTGCTTTTTTTATCGCATCTGGCACCTCTTTTGCTTTACCGAAACCATAACCGACTGTACCCTTTTTGTCGCCTACTACCACAAGTGCGGTAAATCTAAATCTTCTTCCGCCCTTGACAACTTTGGTAACACGACCTATATTTACAATCGCTTCCTCGAAGTCTTCTCTGTTTATATTTTCCATTTAGCTTCCCTTAAAACTTGATGCCAGATTCTCTAAGTGCATCCGCAAATGACGCTACGATTCCATGGTAGAGATATCCGTTTCTATCAAAGACGACAGACTCTATGTTTGCTGCTTTAAGCTTATCTGCCATATCTGCAGCTACTTTTTTGACATCTTCTCTTGTAGCTTTTAGTCCCAACTTGCTTCCATCTGCATGCACCATAGTACTACCAGTATCATCGTTGATCGCTTGAGCATAAAAATGCTTATTTGATCTGAATACAGTTAATCTAGGAAGCATTGCAGTGCCGTAAATTTTAGCTCTAACTCTTTTCTTGCGCTGAGCCATAACTCTATTTTTTCTTTTTTGAATACTTTTTAACATTTGGGCTCCCTAACTCGCTGTTTTACCGGCTTTTCTGATGATATGCTCATCAGTATACTTCACACCTTTGCCCTTATATGGCTCTGGTGGTCTGTATGCTCTGATCTCGGCTGCTGCCTGACCTACTGCCTGCTTGTCTATACCGCTAATACTGATAACATTCTTCTCAATAGTGATATTGATACCATCTGGGATATCAAAATTTATCGGGTGAGAAAACCCAAGCTGAAGCTCTAGTGTCTTACCTTTTACTGCTGCTCTATAACCAACTCCATTGATCTCTAAAGATTTTTTAAATCCCTTTTCAAAACCTTCAATTATATTAGCAAGGAGTGCCCTATAGGTTCCCCAATAGGCTGAAAACTGCTTGTCTTCACCAGCTCTGGAAAGAACAACTTCATTATCTTTTACTTCGATACCTACTCTTCCGTGCGTATCAAGTCTCTTTTCATTGTTGCCTTTTTTGACTACAATTA
The DNA here is from genome assembly GCA_012329065.1 of Sulfurovum sp. Lineage (GTDB taxonomy): Bacteria > Campylobacterota > Campylobacteria > Campylobacterales > Sulfurovaceae > JAAXPZ01. The sequence goes on from JAAXPZ010000074.1 coordinate 6,310, forward strand.
CTCCACCTTCTACAGACACCTCTACTCCGCTAGGGATAGCAACAGGGTTTTTTCCAACTCTTGACATATTTTACCCCCTTACCAGATACTGCAAAGCACTTCGCCGCCTGCACCTAGCTTGTATGCTTCATCATTTGCAAGCACACCTTTACTGGTAGATACGATAAGTGTTCCGTAATTATTTTTAAATGATCTAATCTCATCTTTAGCCTTATAGACTCTTCGCCCTGGCTTAGAGATTTTTTTCATCTCATTAATTACTGTAAAGCCTTTCTCGTCATACTTTAGTACAACTTTGATCGTCTTTTTGTTGTCATCTTCCTTCACGCTGTAGCTCTCAAGGTAACCCTTATCTACTAGAATAGAAACAATTGCCTCAATAGTTTTTGAGTGAAGAAGAACTGTGGTATCCAATCTTCTTGTCGCAGCATTTCTTATTCGAGTAAGAGAGTCTGCAATTATATCTGTCATCATCTTTTACTCCTTATTACCAGCTTGCTTTTCGCATGCCTGGGATTTGACCTTCTGAGGCCATCTTTCTTAAACATATTCTGCATAAACCAAAATCTCTATAAACAGAGTGAGGTCTTCCACAAATGTTACATCTAGTGTACGCTCTTACAGCAAACTTAGGCTTTCTTTTCTGCTTGCTAATCATTGACTTCTTAGCCATTACTTTCTCCCTTTAGTAAACGGCATACCCAACTTCTCGAGAAGTGTAAATGCCCCTTTGTCACTCTCGCTACTTGTGACAATTGTTATGTTCATACCGTGAGTTTTGATGACATTATCAAAGATAACCTCTGGAAACATCAACTGCTCATCTAGCCCAAAATTATAATTGCCTCTGCCGTCAAAACCTTTTTTCGGTGTTCCTCTAAAGTCTTTTACTCTTGGTAGAGCAACAGAGATGAGCTTATCAAAGAAATTGTACATTTGATTGCCCCTTAGAGTAACTTTGATGCCACTGGGTGCACCTTCTCTTGCCTTGAATCCTGCAACAGACTTTTTTGCCATCACAATCACTGCTTTTTGACCAGCAATCAAAGAGATAGTATCTGCCATGTTTTGGATAAGCTTATTATCTCTGCCTTCTTCACCAGCACCTACAGAGATAACAATCTTCTCTAGTTTTGGAGTCTGCATAGCATTTTGAATCTCTAGCTCTTCACGAAGTGCAGGAACGATGTCATTATACTTCTGCTTCATTCTGCTCATGTCATCAGCCCTCTACTTTTTTTACATTTGAGATATGAATAGGCATTTCAACATTCATGAAGCCACCTTTTTTATTCTCATCGTTTGGCTTAACAGCTTTTTTCGCTATTTTGCAACCTGCGACAATTATGGCATCTTTCTTTGTAAGCACTCTTAGTACCTCTGCAGTTTTGCCTTTATCGTCACCTGCGATGACCATAACCTGATCACCCTTTTTAATCTTGAACTTTTTATTCATTTTAGCCATTACCATACCTCCGGTGCAAGCGATACTATCTTCATAAAGCCTGCATATCGAATCTCTCTACTTACAGGACCAAAGATACGAGTACCAACTGGCTCTTTTTTCTCGTCCAAGATTACGGCTGCATTATCATCAAAGCGAATCAATGAGCCATTCTCTCTTTGTATCTCTTTTTTAGTACGGACTACAACTGCTTTGATAACTTTACCCTTCTTGACTTTTCCATCAGGAAGTGCTTTTTTTACAGAAGCTACGATAACATCACCTACAGATGCATATCTTCTTTTGGATCCGCCCAATACTTTAATACACATGATTTCTTTTGCACCACTATTGTCAGCAACTGTCAATCTTGTAAAACCTTGAATCATTACGCCTCTCCTCTCTTCGTGATTTCAAGAAGACGAAACGACTTGCTCTTGGACAGTGGTCTGCACTCTACGGCAGAGACTGTATCACCAACATTGATTTCGTTCTTCTCATCATGAATAAGGTATTTTTTAAATCTTTTTACGGTTTTGTGATATCTTGGGTGAAGTACTTTTCTTTCAACCAAAACAGTAGCTGTCTTCTCACCAGCTCTTTTGATCACTGTTCCTGATATTACTCTTTTTGGCATGCTTTACCCTTTATTTAGATCTAGCAGCGTTCAACGCTGTCTGGATTCGTGCGATATTTTTTTTCGCATCTCTTAGCTCGCTTGTGTTTGTAAGCTGCATAGTCTTTAGTTTTGCTTTTAGTGTAAAAAGCTCAAGCCTTTTTTCTTTAAGCATTTCAGTTAAACCTGAGATGCCCTTATCACTAATATCAGTATATTTCATTACTATCCTTTAGTGTGATTATTTTTGCTTTAAATGGAAGCTTGTGTTTAGCCAAAGTCAATGCTGCTCTTGCGAGAGAATCTTCTACGCCAGCCATTTCAAAAATAATTCTTCCTGGTTTAATATTCATAACCCATCTGTCAACTGGACCTTTACCTTTACCCATCCTAGTCTCTAGTGGCTTGGCTGTCAAAGGCTTATCTGGAAAAACACGAATCCATGTTTTTCCAGCCCTGTTAACTTTACGAGTCATAGTAACACGAGCTGCCTCAATCTGGCGAGAGTCTATTCTTCCAGCTTCAGTAGCCTTGAGTGCGATATCTCCAAATTCGATCTTATTGCCACGGAATGATTTTCCGCGGTTACGACCTTTTTGTTGCTTTCTCCACTTGGTTCTTTTTGGCATAAGCATGATTATTCACCTCTACTTCTATTGCGATTCCCAGAAGGTCTGCGTCCGCCTTTGTTCTCTTTTGGCTCTGCTTGAATACCTTTCTGTAGTACTTCTCCCTTGAAGATCCATACCTTGATACCGATGATGCCGTAAGTAGTTTGTGCTTCAGCAAAACCGTAATCAATCTTAGCTCTGAGTGTATGCAGAGGAACTCTTCCCTCCAGATACCACTCAGTCCTTGCCATCTCAGCGCCACCAAGTCTTCCCGCAACTTGGATTTTGATCCCTTTTGCACCAGACTTAAGTGCACCTTGGATAACTTTTTTCATCGCTCTTCTAAAAGCGATTCTTCTCTCAAGTTGTGTTGCAACATTTTCAGCAGCTAACTGTGCAGAAGCCTGTGGTCTCTTCTCTTCTTTTATATTGAGTGCTACATCTTTGCCAATCATTTTTATCAAATTAACTTTGAGTTTTTCAATATCTGCACCTTTTTTACCGATGATGATACCAGGTCTAGCAGTGACGATCGTCACTCTGATTTTTTTTACTGTTCTCTCAATAATAATATTGCTGACACCTGCATAGAAAAGTTCTTTTTTGAGGAATCTTCTAATCTTATAGTCTTCCGCAATAAATTCAGAGGTTCTACCTTTTGCTGGAAACCATCTAGACTCCCAGTTTCTGTTGATCCCAAGTCTAAGGCTAATTGGATTAACTTTCTGACCCATACTTACGCCTCCTTTGTTGTTACGAAATTTTTGGCATCTGCAATTGAATCCGTGAAGTCGCCCTTGAAGCTATACTTCTCTTCCATCATATCGATCTGCTCTTTTGTCATGCTAGAAACTGCCTCAAAGGTTTCTATACCTTCAGCTTTAAGTTTGCCTGCATAAACTTTACCTATGCCTTTGATCTTAGTAAGATCATCAGCTTTTGCTGCTGGCTTTTTAGTATCTACTTTTACTTCTGTTTCTTTTTTGACTGTTTCTTTTTTTGCTACAGGCTTTGCACTCTCCTCTGTCATTACCCCTACTTCTACAAAAATATGTGCAGTAGGCTTAAGAATACGAGTTGCTGTACCTCTAGCTCTTGGTCTCCATCTTTTCATGACTGCTGCTTTGTCTACGCGGCATGATGTGATAGTTACCTCTTCTGGTTCATAGTCACCATTTGCAACTGCTGAGGCAATTACTTTTGATATGATACCAGCAGCTTTGTTTGGCATAAACTCCAAAGCAGCCAAAGCCAATTCTGCGTTCATACCCTGAACTTCTCTTGCAACCAATCTTGCTTTATTTGGAGAAACTCTGATAAATTTTAATGTTGAATTACTCATTACCCTACCTTCTTCTGAACAGAGCCCTTGTGACCCTTGAATGTTCTAGTGGGTGAGAATTCGCCTAGCTTATATCCAACATGATTTTCTGTGATGAAAACAGGTACAAACTTTCTACCGTTGTGAACATTGAGCGTCAAGCCGATCATTTCAGGAAATATAACCGAGCGTCTTGACCATGTCTTGATAGGTTTCGTTGAGCCCTCTTCTTTTGCCTTGAGCACTTTTTTCATAAGGTGTGCATCAATAAATGGACCTTTTTTTAATGATCTAGCCATGCTTTACCTTTGCTTCTTTTTTCTTGATATGATTAGCTTGTCGCTCGCTTTTTTCTTACGAGTTTTATAGCCCTTAGTTGGCATACCCCATGGAGACACTGGGTGTCTTCCAGAGTTTGTCTTGCCTTCACCACCACCATGTGGGTGATCGATTGGGTTCATTGCTGAACCTCTAGTCTGTGGTCTGATACCTCTATGTCTGCTTCGCCCAGCTTTACCACCAACAGTATTGGAGTAATCTTCGTTGCCTATAGTGCCGATCGTTGCAAGACATTCACCAAGTATATATCTCATCTCGCCACTTGGAAGCCTGAGAGATACATATTTGCCATCCCTGCCCATGATCTGTGCATATCCACCTGCAGATCTAGCTATTTTGCCACCTTGACCAGGGTTCATCTCGATATTGTGAACAAGTGTACCCACTGGGATATTCTTTAGCTTCATTGCAAAGCCAGTCTTGATATCCAAGCCACTCTCAGCTGACATTATCTTGTCACCGACTTCTAGACCCTTTGGCTTGAGAACATATCTTCTATCGCCATCTGTATATTTTACAAGACAAATTCTGCAGTTTCTGTATGGGTCATACTCCACAGTTGCTACTGTTCCTACTACGCCAAATTTGTTTCTTTTGAAGTCTATAATTCTATAAAGCTTCTTTGCTCCAGCTTCTCTGTGTCTGGACGTAATTCTACCGTTAGAGTTTCTACCAGCATGTGCAGGAAGCTTTTTGAGTAGTGCTCTTACACTTGCTTTTGCAGTGATATCGCCACTATCAAGATTTGTGATATATCGTCTACCTGGACTGGTTGGTTTATATGATTTTATTGCCATCGTCTCTCCCTTATACCGCTAGGCTTTCGATTTTAGCATCTTCAGGAAGTGTAACATAGAACTTTTTACTGTTTGGTCTTTTTCCTTCGATACCTTTAAATCGTTTGACTTTGCCTGGCACTCTCATTGAGTTTATTTTTAAAGGCTTGACATCAAAATACTCTCTGAAAACCTCTCTAAGTCCATTCTTGGTCATCCTAGGTGTAGTCTGCACTACTATGACCCCATGCTCTTGAAGAGCCAAGCTCTTCTCTGTGTACATAATTGCTTTAATATCTGTAATATCTGCCATCTTAACTCTCTTTTGTTAATTTTTCAAATACAGACTTTTCGATCACGATAGCGTGATACGCTGCTGCAAGATAAGCATTAAGCTCGCCCTCTTCTACAAGATAACTCTCTTGAAGATTTCTAAAAGCAAGAAATGTCTTATCGTCAATCATCTCTTTGACTACAAGGATATCTCTTTGCTTGAAGCCCTCAATAAATACTTTTGCATCTTTTGTTTTCGCAGATTCTATAACTAGACTATCAACTACAAAAAGTTTGTCGTTAGCTGCTTTCTCCGCTATTGCATGCATAAGTGCTAGTCTTTTTTGCTTTTTATTTACTTTTTGGAAATAGTTTCTGTTAGTACTAGGGCCAAATATTACACCACCGCCAACAAATATAGGAGATCTCAATGATCCAGCCCTAGCTCGTCCGCCGCCTTTTTGAGCCCATGGTTTCTTTCCACCACCTCTAACTTCAGAACGAGTTTTCGTCTGTGCAGTATTGGCTCTGTTGCCAGCCTCATAAGCTTTGCAGTAGAGCCAAAGATTATGTGGATGAACTTCCGAAAATGCCTGCGGAAGATCAGATATCTTAATTATAGTTGCTTTGCTCATTTAACAATCCTTACTATGCCTCTTGCTCCTCTGTGTCCAGGAACTGAACCCTTGAGTACTAAGATACTGTTTTCAGCATCAAATGAAACTACATCATTTTTCGCTGTTACCTTTACATTTCCATACTGTCCAGGCATTTTTTTACCTTTTTGTACACGACCAGGCCACTCAGCATTACCGATTGAGCCAACTCTTCTACCAAATCTATGACCATGAGATGCAGGCCCTATAGAGAAACCATGTCTCTTGACAGCACCCTGAAAACCTCTACCTTTAGTATTGAATGAAGTTTTAACCAATGCTGTATCGGTCAGTACTTCTGAGCTAAGATCACCAGTTTCAGTACCCTTGGCTACCTCTATAGTCATAAACTTATTAAACTCTTTAGAGATACCAAACTTGGACTGCTGCCCCTCAATACTCTTGTTTATTTTTTTACTACTATGATATGCTACCAGTGCTTTGCCGTCTTCTCTGACTTCACAGACTTTTGTCTCAATAACCTTGAGAAGAGTGACAGGAACACTTGGCACTTCAACAGTTCTACTCATGCCAATTTTTTCTACGATAAATTCCATCTACTACTCCTACTTGTCCATTGATCTGATTTCAACTTCTACTTCAGGTGCAAGATCGAGCCTCATAAGTGAGTCGATTGTGTCTGAAGTAGCGGAAACTATATCAATCATTCTTGAGTGAATTCTAATCTCAAACTGCTCACGGCTATCTTTGTTCACATGTGGTGAACGCAATACTGTGTATCGTTTGAATTTGCTTGGCATTGGTACGGGACCAATGATTTCAGTACCTGTGCGTCTGACTGCATCTACTATAGATGCAACAGAGCGGTCTAACACTCGGTGATCATAAGCCTTAAGCTTCAATCTAATTTTTTCCATTTTTACCCTTTAAAGAACTTGTTAGCACGGGTTTTAACCCCTAACTAAAATTTTAGGAACGGCGATTATACCCAAGTGATACTAGTTTTTAGTTGACCTGTAGTCATAAAATGCTACTATTCTAAAAATAGTTTCCTTTTTAGGAGGAAAGATATATGCATTTATTAGAATATTTCTATGAATTATCACCAAAAAATGATTTTTTTAGAGAACGAAAGCTCCAGCTTCCAGAAGATCACTCATTCATATTAAATGGTGCCAGAGGCACAGGCAAAACAACACTTATTTTAGAGCATCTCAAAGAGATGCCTGAAGATATATGGCTTTACATAGACTGCCAAGACCCTATTTTTGCATTAGAAGATATTGATGTTGATACACTAAATGAGTTTATTCAGCAGGAGAAGATTGAAACCATTGTTCTAGATCACTACTATACTGGATTTCTAAAAGAGTTACCAAAATGTTTTCAGCTCGTCATTGCAAGCAGAGATACAGTAGCAGATACAAATATAGAAAAGTTGACACTGTACCCGCTAGATTATGAAGAGTTTCTCTCTTTTGACAGAGGAGCATCTCCCTCTGTCAGTTTTAATCATTTTCTAAAAGCAGGAACATTGCCTATCTCTGTAAGCAGTAGCTTTGACTCCAGATCTTTACAAATGAGAAGCTTCTTTTATGCTAGTTTTGATGAAGATGAAAGCAGACTAATGCTAATACTCGCTAAATATCAGGGTCATCGAGTCACTATACACCAACTCTACACCTATGCCAAAGATTACTTTCGCATCTCTAAAGATTGGACATATCGCACTATCAAACGCTTCACTCAAGAAGGTCTTGTGCTTTTTATAGATGATATAGACAGAAAAGGTGCGCGAAAAATGATACTGTATGACTTTGCATTATCTAAATACCTCAGTAAGTCTCAGCCATTTTCTATCACCTTTGATGCCATAGTAGTTCTGGCACTTTTTAAACACAATATCCCATTTCAAGCCATAGGTATACACGGCTACCTAATTCACGACAACGAACTCATCATAGCATCAGCATTTGAAAATGAGGAGAGATTCTGGAAAAAAGCTTACAACAAAATCTCTATTTATAAAAAACATGATATTAGAAAAGTAACCATAGTTTCAGTCTCCAATACATATGATTTTGAGCTAAACGATATCTTGTTTGAAGCACTTCCTTTTTATGAGTGGAGCATTTTAAACGAATAAATCAAACCCCATCAACCCTTAAAAGCTTTGTTTTGCCTACCATGAGATCTATACTCATACCAATACGCTTAAATACACTCTCTTGCCTATACTCAAGATTATGCTTTTTGCAAATCTCTTTGACTAAAGGTTGCATTTTTTGATAATAACTTTGTGGCATATTTGGAAATAAATGGTGCTCTATTTGGTAGTTCAAAAAACCATGCACAAAATCTTTGAAGTCTGAGCCTGTATTATAGTTGACACTTCCCATAATTTGTCGCAAATAAAACTCCCCTATACTCTTATGAGGCTCATTAAACATGTAGATATCTTCTGCAGAATGATTTGGTACAATGACAAGGAATGAATGCAAGTTAGCAAAGAATTCAGCCAAGAGTAAAATTATCAATACATTTAGTGCAACTGCAGTGCCAAACGGGAGAAAAAGCACAGGAAAAAGCACAAATTTGATTACAGCATAAGGGAGTAGATACTCCATCCACAACTCTAAGCCATTCTTTTTGCGTGGGTCAATGGCAAAGTCAGTTATCTCTAGTTGTTTCTGATCACGATTTTTCTTATTCTCTAGTATTCTAAGCGTGTTTGGAGCATAATAGGTAAACTTCCATGTCCCAGCAAACGCATAGACAATAACATATCTTAACCACATAGGTACTCTGGACTGTATAAGCCACTGGAGATTTTTCTCTACATTGTCAGGATCATCTGCTTCACCGAGATGATAATGATGCATGATATTATGCTCATATTCCCATGCCTGAGGCTTGATCCAATCCAGCCAATCAACAAAGCGCCTAGCTCCTTTGGCAAAATATCTCTTTGTGTATTTCTCAGGTATATTTGGAACTTTATCATACGCTCCATGTAGTATAGGATGCACCACATCTGCCCATCTAGCGACATTACCTGTACTAATCAGAACTGCTGCCACAATAGCAAACATCCAGAAGCTAAATCCACTTGTGATTCCAACAAGTGCCATTAGCACCATTAGTCCGTATCCGCCAAAAGTAAATGCTCTGCCCCATCTTTCTAGCTTGAGAAGATGCTCAAAATCCTCTTCGCTAAGAGCTGCCATAGTCTCTTTGATAGCATTTATATCACACTCGAGTTGTTTTTTATCCACATCCTCATAGCGAGCATATCCAGAGACACTCCCCACCTCAACAATTCTCCCATCCACTACCTTATCAGGCACACCACTCATATAAACTCCATCCCATTTAAATTATTAGTATTATAGTTAAAAGTTATTAAAGTAGCTACATGGAGATTGTTAGTTTTTAAAAGACTATATAGGATGATTGTATTCCAAATCGAGTAAAATGGCCGGGAGAGGGGGATTCGAACCCCCGGAGGTATAACCCTCACCGGTTTTCAAGACCGGCACATTCGACCACTCTGACATCTCCCGACAATGAAGTGACGCATTTTACCTAAAAAAGATAAAAAGACTAAAGCATGGAGGAGCTAGCCGGATTTGAACCGGCGATAGCAGCTTTGCAGGCTGCGGCCTTACCACTTGGCGATAGCTCCATATAACAGGTGGTACCCGGAGCCGGACTTGAACCGGCACAGTCGCAATGACCGGGGGATTTTAAGTCCCCTGTGTCTACCATTCCACCACCCGGGCTCAATGAGTACCATTATGTTGTTTTATATGGATATTTTGTATTACTTCTCAATTTTAAAGCAACTAAATATGCTTTAATAAAATAACTCACTAACAAAGTAAAATTTATGGAGCGGGCGAACGGGATCGAACCGTCGACCCTAACCTTGGCAAGGTTATGCTCTACCGCTGAGCTACGCCCGCATACCCATACACCCAATTTCATCAATATCCTTAAAATTGGAGTGCGATTATAGCTAATAATCCCTTTAATGTAAAGACTTTTTGGAGTATCTAGGAAAAATATTTTATGCTATGACAAAGGGTATCTCTACTGGTGGGTGCCCTAAACTTAGTATATGTTATAATCCCTGCTAAAGTTATCATATATTTAAGGACATACAAAATGCGTAGCGACGAGATAAAAAAAGGGTACAATCGTGCTCCACACCGAAGCCTTTTGAGGGCAACTGGGGTTAAAGATGAAGATTTTGAAAAACCATTTATAGGTGTAGCAAACTCGTTTATAGAGATTATTCCTGGGCACTTCTTCCTCAACAAGGTAGCTGAGATTATCAAGGAAGAGATTCGAGCCAATGGTTGCGTGCCTTTTGAATTCAACACAATTGGAGTAGATGATGGCATTGCTATGGGACACAATGGAATGCTATACTCGCTACCAAGCAGAGAAATCATAGCAAGCTCCATAGAGACAGTGATGAACGCTCACAAACTTGACGCTATGATAGCCATACCCAACTGCGACAAAATTGTGCCTGGAATGATCATGGGGGCCTTGCGTGTAAATGTACCTACAGTATTTGTTTCTGGAGGCCCTATGGAGAAAGGCTATACCCAAGATGGAACTCCCATCGATCTAGCTACTGCATTTGAGGCTGTAGGCAAACATGAAGCAGGAGAAATGACGGACGAGGAGCTTTTTGACATAGAGTGCAACGCCTGTCCTGGTGGAGGAAGTTGCTCTGGCATGTTTACGGCCAACTCCATGAATACTCTAATGGAAGCAATGGGCATTGCACTGCCTGGCAATGGTACCATTCTCGCACTTACCCCTGCAAGGACAGTACTGTACAAACAAGCTGCTAAAAGAGTCTGTGAAATTGCTAAGATGAGACAAGTAGAAAAAGAACAATTCAATCTAAAAAATATACTGAATGAGAATGCTGTTAGAAATGCTTTTGCTGTCGATATGGCAATGGGCGGTAGCTCCAACACGGTCTTGCATATGCTCGCCATAGCCAAAGAGGCAGATGTAGATTTCAATCTCGCAGACATTAATGCTATCTCCAAACGGGTCTCCCATATAGCCAAAATCTCTCCCTCGATCACCACGATACATATGGAAGATATAAATAAAGCTGGTGGTGTTAGTGCTGTCATGCACGAAATGAAAAAACGAGGAGACAATATCCCAATAAATAACCCAACTATCACTGGAGAAAGCATCCACGAAAGGGTAGCAGGCTGTGAAATACTAGACACAGAGATTATACACACCATAGACAACCCTTATTCAGAGGTAGGCGGACTCGCAATCCTCTATGGTAATCTGGCAGAGCAAGGTGCAGTCATCAAGACTGCAGGCATAACTGGAGATCGCGTATTTACGGGTACTGCTGTCTGCTTCAACTCTCAAGACTTAGCAATAGAAGGTATACTTGCTGGAAAAGTAAAAGCAGGCAATGTGGTTGTAATCCGATATGAGGGTCCAAAAGGTGGGCCTGGTATGCAAGAGATGCTCAGCCCAACAAGCTTGATCATGGGTATGGGTCTTGGTGACTCTGTCGCACTCATAACAGATGGCAGATTCTCTGGAGCCACCAGAGGAGCCAGCATAGGTCATGTTTCACCAGAAGCAGCAGAAGGTGGCATGATAGGACTACTAAAAGATGGAGATGAAATCCATATAGATGTGGACAAATATATCCTAGAAGTCCGACTAGGTGATGAGGAGATTGACAGAAGAAAGGTTGACTTCAAGCCATTAGTAAAGAGCTTAGACAACAAGTGGCTTAAGCAATACAGGGCACTAGTAACCAATGCCAGCAATGGAGCCATACTGGAAGCTGAATAGCTGTCTAATAACGCAGATAGACATGTGTAGGAGCAAGGTGTCTATGTGTCTGCTCACAATGACATAAATCTGCTATTGGCGAATATTTGAGTAGATATCAAATATTTTGGTAGCTGAGCTTTGCCAAAGCTAGTTTACCCTTCTTCCCCATTTAAATCTTGCACTATAGAAAGGTCTTTTAAGGCTTGTTATGACAACTCTTCGTTTTCCTGAGCTGGCGTGTATAAATTTATTGTTTCCGATATATATACCCACATGATTCACATATCCTCTTCTTCTTCTAGAGGTGTCAAAAAATACCAAATCTCCTGCCCTGAGATTACTTCTGCTTACATATTTTCCATAATAGGCTTGCTTTCTTGATACTCTTGGTATTTTTGTTCCTTTGGTTTTACGCAAAACATACTGAGTAAAACCAGAGCAGTCAAATTTATTTGGTCCTACTGCACCCCAAACATAGCGAGTGCCTAAAAATCTTTTTGCTGTTCTAATGACCTTGGAATTACTACTGCTACTTCTGCTTCTTCTGTTTGCCTTACCATTAAGTATCGCCATGGCATCTGACAAACGCTTATTGCTTGATTTTTTACTTTTGGATGCTCTTTTTGTCTTTTTGGATTTTTTAACTTTTTTTGCTTTTTTAACTTTTTTTGCTTTAGCAATACGCTGATTTGATTTTTTTGTCGAAGCTTTCTTAAGTTCGCCATCAACCGCCAGCACCATTCCCCTATAAAGTTTAGCCTTTCTTTTCAGCTTGTTAAGAGCTCTAAGTTTCTTTACGGTTGTATTGTGTTTTTTCGCAATCAGCCACAGAGTATCACCCTTTTTAACGCGGTAACTCTTAGGCTTTTCCTTCTTAACCTTTACCTTGCCAACAGCCAATATAGTACCAATCCTAAGGCGATTGCTTTTACCAATCTTGTTAAGCTTTTTAAGCTTTTTAACGCTGGTCTTGTGCTTGCGTGCAATTTTGGATAAAGTATCTCCTCTCCTAACCTTGTGTTTTTTAACAATAAACTTCTCTTTTTGAATCTTTTTCTTTTTGTCTTTTTTTGATGTTATGAAAGAGCTTTTTTTAGATACCTTGAGCTTTTGACCTACTCTTATCACCGTGCCTGCCTGTATGTTGTTTAAGGCCATAATCTCTTTGAGTGTGGTATGATTTTTCTTAGCAATTGAAAACAGAGTATCTCCGCTTTGTACCTCGTAGATACCTTTATTGCTCTTCTTTTTGGCAATAGCTACTTTCTTTTTAGTAGTACCTTCTGGGAAGTAAGTATTAGTAGGAACCTTAACCACTTGACCAACTCTAATCATCGCATTATACTCCATGCCGTTAGCATCTCTGATTTCTTTGGTGGTAGTGCGGTGCTTGCGTGCAATGATGAAGAGAGTATCACCTTTTTCTATGGTATATTCTGCTTTTCCTTTTTTGGTAGTTTTTTTAGCTGTCTTTTTCTGATCTTTTTTATTGTTCGATAAGTATGTATTGACAGGAACTTTAAGTACCTGACCAACTCTAATCAAAGGATTAGACTCCATGCCGTTGGCATCTCTGATCTCTTTGATGGTAGTGCGGTGCTTGCGTGCAATGATGAAGAGAGTATCACCTTTCTTAACAGTATATTTAGTCTTTCCTTTCTTGAGATTCTTTTTCTTGCTTTTTTTTGTGATTATTTTATTTTTTTTATTTAATTTTTTAAGATATGTATTGGTCGGCACTTTAAGAACCTGCCCTACTCTAATCAACTCTTCTTGTTCCAGTGCATTACTTCTGCGAACTTCTTCGGTAGTGGTTCTATGTTTTTTAGCTATTATAAAAAGTGTATCTCCACTTACTACTGTATAGTTACTAATCTTTGTTTTTGTTCTTTTTGCTTGTATTGTTGTTATAGATATAGTTGCAATTAAAAATGATATAAAAAAATTTCTCATATGTCTTACCGTCTTCCTTTAAAAGTTATTCTCTAATTCTATACTAAATAATATCAATTGTCAAGTAAACTTCATATTTTGAATAAATTATTTAATATGTTACTATAGGAACGAAAATATATCATTTTTGGAATAATGAAAAATTAACCATTGGTTAAAACGGTAAACAGGATTTTTTAGTATAATAACTAGATATCGCACATAAAGGATTTCCATGAAGTTATTTAATATCTCAATACTACTCTCTGCTTTTTTACTCTTGGGGTGTCAAGATGATTCAAAAGAACAGAGTAGTGGTACTGCGGTTATAAACAAACCGCTTCAAGCAAAAATCCAAAACAACTCTCCCGCACAAGAACCTACAATTACACTCAAAAATCCTTCACAGACTAAAAGCACTGCAAAATCCCTAGGTATAGTCGTTGAAGATGGCAAAATCATCATAGATACTAAGCAAACCAAAAACTTTCTTCGTGATATTGGAGATAAAATGAAGGATAGTTTTAAAAAAATTGAAGATTCACTTCGTAAAGAAAAGATCGAGTCTACAAACGAGACTGGCATTATCATCAAAGACACAAAAATACAAATAGACCTCAATAAAACAAAAAACTTTATGGAAAAATGGATGAGGAGCATGGAATCAATAGTGAACGAACTTAATAAAACTATGGGTGAAATTGAAAAAAACCTACCAAAAAGATAGATGCTTGAAAGGTACGACAAAGGCTTTGGTGCCTTTGTCTAAAATAAATTATTTTGCTAGTGCAGCCCTAGAAGCCTTTGCTATTTTTGTAAAGCTTTCTGGGGTATTCATAGCCATATCTGCAAGGATTTTTCTATCTAGCTCAATATTGGCTAATTTTAATCCATGCATAAATGTAGAGTAGTTCATGTCATTTAGTCTGGCTGCTGCGTTAATACGAACGATCCAGAGTCTTCTGAAGTCTCTCTTTTTTTGTCTTCTGTCTCTATATGCATATACAAGTGAGCGCTCAAGCTGCTCTTTTGCTTTCCTGAAGTGTTTTCTTCTACCGCTGTAGAATCCTCTTGCTTGTTTTAATAATTTTTTATGTCGTCTTGTTCTTACGACACCCGTTTTTACTCTCATGGTTTTCCTTTACCGTTTTCTCTATTTAGAAATAGGTGTCAAACATTTTATATGCTTGAACTTGCCCCATTGGGGGAATATCTATTCTCTATTCTTTGTTAAGCGATACACGCTTTGATGTTTTTGGCATCTGCACTATCAACATACTTCGGACTTTTCATCTGTCTATGGTGTTTACCATCAACTTTTGTGAGAATGTGACTTCTGTAGGCTGTACCTCTTTTAATCTTGCCACTCTTCTTGATCTTAAAGCGCTTTACAGCACCCTTGACACTCTTCATTTTTGGCATTTTGGCTCCTTTCTTGTATCTCCCTGCATATAGAAATAGGGGTCGGTATTATATCGAAACATTCTAAAATAATCATACCAAACAAATACTATTAATCTTCATTCAGGTTTATTTGATACAATTTTATAATACCAAAGAGGATGATTCGTGAAAAATATTATATTTGTATTGCTCTTCCTTGTGCTTATCTTCTCTTTGCATTATCTATTTTACTCAAGAGTGATTAAGAAGACTATAGTTTCAAATAAAAGAAAAACAATATTTAGCCTCTTGCTTGCAATAAACTATATTTTTAACATTCTTTATGTTTTCTCTTTAAGGTATTCGGAGGCTGTCCCAAAGTTTTTATTTTATCTATTTTCTATTTCTTTGGGCGTCTCATTCGTAATCCTAATGTACCTCATAATCAATGAAATTCTTAATATTTTTAACAAAACACTTAAGAGCTTTGACTACTCAAAGAGAGAGTTTATAAAAAAAGGTGGGGATGGTACACTGCTGGCTTTTGCTACTTCATATATAGCGGTTGGAGCATACAACGGCAATAAAGAGCCAGTTGTTAACACCATAAAGCTAAACAATTTTGATTTCTCTATAGTTCAAATCAGTGATTTTCATATAGCAGGACTCATTGACAAAAAATTTGTAGAAAAATCAGTTGATAAAATTAATAAGCTAAAACCAGACATAGTTTGTATAACTGGTGATTTGACCGATACCGACATAAGTAAAATACAAGATAGCGTAAAAGCACTTGAAAATATCAAGACAAAATATGGCATATATTATATCTTGGGGAATCATGAATACTTCCATAATCCAGAAAAAATCATAGAACACATGAAAGCCACCAATATCACATTGCTCCTAAATGAAAATATTCAGATAGACGCACTAAAGCTAAACATTGTAGGTGTGACTGATATCATAGGCTACAGAATGGGATTGCTTGAGCCTGATATACACAAAGCGTTTGTCGGCTCTAACCAAAACTACAAAACAATACTTTTAACCCACCAGCCCAAATTCATAGAAGAGCTAGGAACATACAAGCCTGAACTGATATTGAGTGGGCATACACACGGAGGACAAATCCAGCCATTCAACTATCTAGTAAGGCTACAGCAGCCATATATCAAAGGACTGCATCTGCTTCCAAATGGCAGTCATATTTATGTCAACTCGGGCATAGGCTTTTGGGGACCTCCGATGAGACTTGGCTCACATGCAGAGATAGCCTATATCGTTTAGTCCTAAACTGCTCTCCACACTAATGCAATATCTTTTACATTGATATCTCGTTTTTTAGGCTTAATCACAAAGCTTTCTATCTCATAATTATCTATACTGTATTCAGAAGCAAGCTCATCTATTTTCACTTCTAGTTCACTCCCTAAATCGTATAATTTTTCTTCTATCTCTGTCATTTTTCTTTCAGCTCTCGATACATCACCGCGCTCCTTGTATGCTCTGCTTCCACGGTTAATCGTTGTACCTATTTTAGTGGCTGTTGTTCTTCCAAACAGAGCACCAAGAATAGATGCCCCTACATTTAGCAAAGAGCTCATCTGGTCACCCTTTTCTTTCTCTACTCGCTCCTTAGCACGAGATAGCTTATCTAGTAGTAGTTTTTCCTTTTTACTATAACTCTCTTTTAGTTCTTCGAGTATCTGTTCTTTTCGTTCATCAAGCTCACCTTGAACAGCCACCTTAAAGTCTGAAAGCTCATCATCTACTCCTGACTCCATCCTAAGAGCTCTACATTTGTACAGTTCTAATCTTGAATGCCTATAAAGGTGGTCTTTTAGCTTAGAGGAAGCCTTCTTGAGTGCTTTGTCGGTAGATATAAACTCTGGTAACTCTGCAAATTTTGCATTCTTTGGCTCTTTGTTAGGCAAATTATTAAAGTCAAGATCGTCAACCTCTGACTCCTCCCAGTTTACACTGTCAACAGTAGCAAGATCTAAATAATCAAACCCCTCTTCTGTCACCTCGATGCCTCTCCTGCCATCATGATAGTACACTTCACTTTTTGCAGCCAAAAATGCTCTGTATTTTCCCTCACCTCTTATGTCAATTTCATAATGCTGAGCTATGCTGCTGTCAATAGTATTGACATGTCCAAACTCCTGATCTTTTATAGATAAGGCAGACTGTTGAGGGGTATCTTCCTCTATAGATGCTTTTTGCTCATGCATTAGTGCAGAAATTTCAGCTTTTTTTAGTGGACCTTTGAGATAGCTAAGCACCCACCTAGTGCCAAACAGACGGATATCTTCTAAGTGTGCACTTTTTAGAAAAAAGGTTCTTTTTCTAAGGTTTGCAAGTAAATTAGCTATCTCTTTTTTATCAAAAGATGAATCAATTTTCCCTCCTAGCCCATCAATTACCCTATTGACATCCTGTGTAGTCTGCAAGCGACCAATACACCAAGTACCTATATTGGAAAGTCCTTTGTAGTCCAAATCTACAGGGTTTTGAGTACTCAATACAACACCGATACCATAAGCTCTAGCCTGCTTGAGTAGAGTAATCATAGGCTCTTTAGATGGTGGATTTTTAATAGGCGGAAAGAATCCATATATCTCATCCATGTAAAGTAGTGTGCGTAATCTACTGGAACCGCTCTGTAGCCTCATCCATGCTATATATTTGTTGAGCAAAAGGGTCACAAAAAACATTCTCTCATCATCATTCAGATGAGAAATCGAAAAGATAGCTATTTTTGCCTTACCTTCTTCATCGTAGAGAAGTTTTTGAATATCCAAAGCTTCTCCACTAAGCCAGTTTATAAAGTTTGGAGAGGCGATAACCGCATTAAACTTGGTAGCAAATTTAAATCTCTCATTACTTGGATAGAAACTTTTTAGTGGTAAAACTCCAATCTTTTTAAATGATGGGTTTATGATGCGACCAACAAGCTCCTCAATACTCAAACTTTTACCCTCCATCCAACTCCTAGAGATAAGCTGAGAAAGCAAAATATACTCTTTAGAGTCTAGAGGATCCGCCTCGATACCGACAAGTGAAAGCAGTCCCATGACCGAGCTCTTTAGATACGCAGCAAAGTTATCACTATCTTCGAGTATAGCTCTATCTGGAAGAGTCAAGGAGCTCATTAGGTCAATAGGTACACCAGACTGACTACCTGGTGTAAAAATAGTCTTCTTCACACGAGCAAACTTGGCAACTCTTTCACTGCTTTGCCCCCAATGTTCTATCCCATCTTTCCACATTTTTGCGATTTTTGCAGCATATGTAGCCACATCCTCACCTTTAGACTCAGCTTCATCCTTTACCCATGGCATAAAGTGCTCAGCTCTAAACTCTGGGTCAGTTAGGCAGAGGTTTCCCATGTCTCCTTTGGGGTCAATGACTATAGAAGGTATGTTATCTATCGCTGCCTCTTCGATAATACCTACACCAAGACCAGTTTTACCACTACCTGTCATACCGATAATCGCAGCATGTGTTGTAAAGTTTTTATTTTTTAGAAGCGTCAATACTTCTGTAGGCTCAAATTTATCTCTATCAACATCTTTGCCTAAATAAAAAAGTCCTGCTTTCTCATAAATCTCTTCCATCATCCATTCCTTTTTGATCTATCAATATGATATTGTAACGAAAAATACTATAGTTTTTTGGATTATATGTAGAGATTAGAAAGTAAAAATATTTTTATATGAAGAGTGGTAGGTAATTTTCTAGGCGGTATTTGCCTAGAAATATACAGAGAAGTATATTATGATGTGACCTCTATCTCTTGCGAGCTACTATATACTTTGACCTTGCTACCTTTTTGGTTACCAATATTGACATTAGTTATCGCTGGCGTTGTGCAACCTGCTAATACAATTGCGGCTATACTGCCATATATAAACTTTTTCATCTCTGTAATTCCTTGTTTTGTACTAAAAATTTAGCTTGAACATCCCTATAAGTACACTTAATGGACGAATTTTAGCAGATTAAACCTCAAAATAAGTTTTAATAGTTGAAAATTGACTATTTTTTCTATATTATTTCGAACTATCTTGATATTGTGCTGTTACTATCAGGGGTTCTTGTTTGATTATTTTCTCTAGATGGGGTACTTTTAGTTGATTTTTTCTTCTTCTTTTTCTTCTTTACTGGTTGCTCAATCCCTTGCAATATAAAAGAATACGGCTCTTCATTGGCAGATTGAAGCATTACCAGCAATTCTCCCTTTTTTCTAGCAATCTCAAAAATCACTATACTCTTCATGGTCATGTCTATAGCTACTTTGTTGTCACTCTTGAGTGGGAGCTTATAACTGTTTCCTTCTACTCTGAGAAGTTGATTATCCTCTTTTGCAACCAACCAGCATACCTTTGCTCTAGATAAACCATAAAGAGAGTTGCTAGTATTTTCGATACATAGGCGACTAAATTCACCTTTTTTGATTGTAAGATTGCCATCACTATGCATTATGTCACGATATAGCACCATTATAACCTTATCTGCATCTAATGCCTTGGTCAAGTAGTCAAACAAATGTTTATTGGAGCTTCTCTGCATTCCCAGAGCACTATATAGCCCCAACATCACTATAGATAGGAGTGCTACAGATACAAGTACCTCTACAAGAGTGAAGGCTTTTCGCCTAAGCATCCCTAGCCATCCACTAGTCCTACACGAAGAGCCTCTTCATAGCTTATAGTACCCTGCTCCATCATATCTGCGAGTTTATCTGAAATCGTACGCATGCCGTTCTTTTTCATCACTTCTCTAATTTCATTATCATTGAGACCTTTAGTGATCATCTCCTGCACCTCATTGTCTATAATGAAAAGCTCTCCGACTGCTTGTCTGCCCTTGTATCCTGTAAAATCACACTCTGTGCAACCTACTGCTTGATAAAAGATAGCATTCTCATCAAGTTTGCACTCAACAATAATATCTTCATCCAACAGTGCAGGTGCCTTGCATTTAATGCAGAGTTTTCGAGCTAGTCTCTGAGCTAAAACTCCCAATAGTGTGGATGACAAAAGATAGCCCTCTATTCCCATGTCCATGAGCCTAGTCAAAGACGAGGTTGCATCATTTGTGTGCAGAGTAGACAACATCAAGTGCCCAGTCAAGGCGGCCTGGATTGCGATTTGTGCAGTCTCTTGGTCTCGAATCTCACCCACCATAACTACATCAGGATCCTGTCTGAGTATAGATCTTAGCCCAGAAGCAAATGTGAGTCCTACCTTGTCGTTAACCTGTATTTGACTTATATTTCCAGTATTGTATTCCACAGGGTCTTCTACAGTAATAATATTCTTATCTGGAGAAGCTATATGCTGCAAAAATGAGTGTAGAGTAGTTGACTTGCCAGAACCAGTAGGGCCTGTGACAAGTATCATTCCATGAGAATGATTTAATAGCCTGTAAAATTCATCTGTCAGCTCTTTTTGAAATCCAAGATCTCCAAGGCTAGGTATATTGTCACTCTGCATCAGTATACGCATTACTACTCTCTCACCATAATAGGTTGGGAGAAGAGAGACTCTTACATCTAAAGTTTTGCCAGATATAATAACCTGCGTTCTTCCATCCTGAGGCACTCTCTTCTCTGAGATATCCAAGTTTGAGATTACTTTGATACGATTAATCACTAAAGAGGTGATATTTTTATCCAAATCTATATGCTTTTTAAGTGCCCCATCTATTCTAAAGCGAACTTCACCCTTGCGCTCTTTTGATTCTATATGTATATCGCTGGCACCTTTTTTGATAGCTTGAAAAAAGAGGGAGTTTACCAACTTGATAATCGGAGCTGATTCTTCGCTGGCTAGAAGATCTTGAGAGTTTTGTATAAACTCCAATAAGTCAGACTCCGCCTCGAATAATTCCTCTGAAGTAGTCTCTATTTTTTCAAAGTCACTACCTGTCTGTATCTCAAGAAATTTATTTTTCAATCTATCAAAGCTGTTGTTATCAACAAGGTAAATAGGATAGTCCAACTGAAGCAAAGACAGATGATTTAACGCTTCGACCAAGGTTTCTTTGCTGACAATTGCCGCTATATCATCATCTATTTTTGAAAAGAGGAGCGAGTGCTTGATCGCCAGCTTATGGTCGATCTCTTCACTCCACAATGGCTCGAGGTTTACATCCTCTATGTATGGAAATCTCATTTTTTACCTTTAGTTTCCACGCAAAAAGTCATTTGCTCCACCTTTTGGTCTAGTTGCTTTTTCTCTGCTTGGACTTGATTCCCTAAATCTTCTAAATTTTCGCTCTTTCCATCTCTTCTTTCGTTCTAATCTTCGACTTTCAAACCCTTCTTTTTTTAGTCTTTTTACTCTATTTGATTTTAGCTCTTTTTTCTCTGATGTCGTTTTTGTTTTTTTCTTAACTAGGGCTATTGGTTTAATAATCTCAGGTTTCACCACAACAGGCTCAGGTTCAAGAGGTGGTGCTATATAAACAGGCTTGTCAACAAGGGCTATCTTTGGTTTCTCTATGATGACTGGCTTTGGCACTATTTTTTTCTTTGCTTTTTTTGCGGGGGCAGGAGGCGGAGTATCTGCTCTTACTGCCTCAGTATATATAGCAGGAGCTGCAGAACTACGGTTTCGTTTAAAACCCAGCATCCTCATAGCATTTTGCTCCTCCACTTTTGCATTTCCTCTTTGTGTTGAAGAGGATTTCTTGCCTTCAAGCTTTTTCCTTATCTGTCTATTGTACTTAGACTGTATTGCACTTAGTTCACCTAATGCTTTTTTGAGCTTAGTAAGATCAGAGCTTCTTCTCACAATATAGGGAGTGATATAGATGACAACATTTACTCCACTCTCATCTTTGTTTGTTGACTTAAAAAGAGCACCCAATATAGGAATATCGCCCAAAATAGGTACTTTTGAAACACTTTTTCCAGATGAACCCTTGATAAGTCCCCCTAGTATAATAGTTTGTCCATTATTGACTATTGCGTTAGTAGTCACTTTTCTTTTTGTTGTTGTGGGTCTGTCTACAGAAGTGGATGACCCAAGATCAACATCTTCAATGATAGCACTTACTGTTAGGTTGACTTTATTGCGACTCGAAAGTCTTGGTTTTACTTTTAAGGTAATACCAATATCTTCTCTAGAGTAATTGTTTCTCACAACATCATTTTTGTTCTCTCCAGCTGCAGAACTTGTGAGTATAGATCTAGTCTCTCCCACATATATCTCTGACTCTTGATTGTTGGTTGTCAACACAGATGGCTCACTCATGATGTGGGCTGCGCCGTTTGCCTGAAGAAGATCTACTGTTGCACCAAGGGCAAACAGCTCTTTGATATTGTCATTAAATTTAAAACCACTATCTGTAACTATATCACCTTGACTATCTTTTTTAGTTGTCTGAAGGAATCCTAGCAGCTTACTACCTAGTGATAACGAAGATGCCCCTGTGCTTCCTGCCAAAGAAAACAGTCCTCTACTAGTTATCTTGCCGCCTTCAAAACCGTACTTGATGCCTATTCTGCTTGCCAGTCCTGTTTTTATCTCTACTATCTTGGCTACTATATAAACTTGTGGCTTCTCAACATCTATACTTCTAATGACTTTACGAATATTTTTTATCTGCTCTCCAGTAGCAAGCACAATGAGTGCATTTCTCTCTACATCACCAACTACCATAGCTTTTTTAGGTGGCTTTCCACCTTTTTTGATAGGACTGACACTCATATTGTTCATTTGTGAGACCAGTTTACTGAGTATCTTCTCTAGATCTTCAACATTTGAATTTTTGAGCTCTATGACATACATTTTTTGCTCAACATCATTACCTTTTTGATCCAACTGTTTGATATAGCGAATCATTCTATTGACATTTTCTTTTTTTCCTACAAGTATGATAGAGTTGGTCGCATCGTCTTTGAGTACATCTACCTTCTCGCTAGGAATTGTTTTGGGAAAAAGCTGACCTGCCATTTTGACTGCATTGGCATGTACTGCTTTGGCACTGGCATTTCTAAGCTTGATGACTGTGGAGCCTTTTTGTCCTGCTC
>JAAXPZ010000027.1 GCA_012329065.1 Sulfurovum sp.
ATAATTATTAGGCACTACAATTTAAGGTATCTCTTCTCTTTCCCTTGCTATAGGGCTTTAGTGGTTTTTTTGTGGTGAATAGGTGAAGTCGGGAGGTATTAATGCTATTATACTACGTTGTTCCACATCTCTCTTACTATACCTTCCTCACTCCTTCACCTCCCAATACCCACGAGTCCCACCAACCCTCTCTATCAACCCCAACTTCTTCAACTTCACCACATTCTCTTCTATCTTCCTTTTAGAGATACCTACTATCTTAGAGAGTACCACAGCACTTACTTTAGCATCAGCTTTCATGCTCTTCATAATGTGTTGTTGGTCATCTGTTAGATTAGCGATTTCATTACCGGCCTTTTTTATGACTTCAAAGTATAGAGGTTCAGGTGAATGTAATCGTATATTACTTATCCATCCTCTTCACTATCTCGTCATAGACAGCATTATTTTCTCTCTTTCCTACTGACAACACCACCACAATTACCTTCTCATCCACAACCTCATAAGCCAGTCTAAACCCAAAGCTTCTCAATTTTATTTTATATACATTTGTATAGCCACTAAGTTTATCTTGAGGTACATGAGGATTTGTAAGTCGTTTATCAAGTTTCTTTTTAAATTGATCCCTCACAGGAGAATTTAATTTCTCCCATTCTTTTTTAGACTTTTTTAAAAATATAAGCTTATAAGTCATCTAAAGATACTTCTATCAAATCATCTTCATCATAGTCGAGTCTCTCTCTTACTTCTTGTGCAAGATAATAGTCATCTATCACGTCCATCATCTCTTCATACAGTTTACTAGGTACGATGTACGCACTAGGCTTGTTGTGGTTGAGTATAGCCACTGCTTCACCACCTGCATCTTCTATGACAGAAGAAGGACTTTTTTTCAGTTCAGAAATACTAGCTGTGTAGTTTGCTAAAATCTGTGTCATAGCTCATATCCTTTTTAGTATCTTATTTAGTACTATACTAGCTACTTTTAAAAGAATTGTCAAGAAAGAGTACTTGGGTTAGTTTACTAGAATCAATGTGGCAGGCTAGATTATATGTTGGTGCGGTAATATTATAGCAAATTATTTACTATTTGCATTCATCCATGAGACGGCTTGTGCGGTACTTCAATTTCATGCCATTTTACTTATGGTACACCTGCATACATTAAAGAATCTGGCATGGCAAGTGGTATCTCATGACAAAACTCTACCCCAACGGTACAAAAGAAACTGTGCAAATCGATGAAAATTTTAATGAAACGGTAGTGAATATCTAAAATCTGGAGCAAGGGGTGAACAAAACATTATCCTCAATACACCTCTACCTAGGTAGTCAAAAGAAATTGTTAATGACCTCGTGAACAAGTAAAAAATGCTATACTTCAATCCTAATAAGTGGAATTGAATCCAATAAAATCTGGAGATAACAAATGACAATTAAAAATATAAAATTTTTATGCCCACTCTTTTTTTCTATAATGCTTTTTACAGGATGTGGAGGAGGCAAGCATGGAGAGACTACTCCTGGTGCTAGTGATCCAAAACTTAGAGATACTCATCCATATGTAGCTAACAGCAGATATAGGAATGTCCTACAAAAATGTGCTGGAGCAAAAAGCAGGAGTGAGTCATGCAAAGTCAATGAATTGCCATTTTTGGCTTTGGAGCAAGAGGTGCCGAGCAAAGAGTTAATAATGCAAAGGGTTCTTGTGTCTCATGACTGGATGGGTAAAAGATTTGAGGAGATGCTTGACCTGCTGGAAGATGATATGAAGGTACTATTGGGAGCAGTGACTGCTATAGTGATAGATGATGACATTATCCCATCTTATTATTGGATTAGGACAGGTGCTATGTATATAGACCCTAGATATTTGTGGCTGACTCCTAGTGAAGCAAGAAGCATAACAGAAAAGGACGACTATAGGTCAGGATTTGGAAAAGAGTTGCGTTTTTCTAACTGGCATAGAGATGTTAAAAATAATCGAAGAGCATATAATTACTTTGCTATAGACTCAAACCAGACAAGAACTCTGAATGATATAAAGTATAGATTTGCAGGACTGCTATATCATGAACTAATGCATGCAAATGACTTTTTCCCTCCATACAAGAGAGATAAAGTTATCAAGCATGAATCAGTCGAAACAAACCTAAGAAGATTAGGTCAAGATGGCATTTCAGTAAACCTGTATGCACGCTCACCTCTAAAGGCACAGCATCTCAAAGATATAGCTGAAGTACTGTATCGTGGTAAGGCAGCAACAGTTTACCAAAAAGGCGTATATGCTGAAGACATGGGTAGTTGGTTTTCCAATGATTATGCAAATGCTATGTATTCATATAGTACGATATTTGAGGATACAGCTATGCTTTTTCAGAGAGCCATGATAAAGTATCACTATGGAGTAGAGTCCGATCAGGTGTTTATAGATAATCCTATTGACGGAGTAGATTTTAATTGTGCTAATGCAATTATTGGCTGGGGGGAGCGAAATAGTGTGGCCAAAGATGAAGTAAGAAGCAGAGCAGCCTATGTGACCAAATTGGTTTTTCCTAGCAAGGATTGGGATACGATGTTTAGTCAAAAGCTAGGGACTAGCAAGGTTATTCCACATAACAAAAGCTGGTGCGAGACGCTAAATTTAAATGCAAAAATGACCAAGGGTATTGACGGAGATATAAATACTACATATAGAGACGCTATATACAAAGAAGATATGATTCCTCCTTATTGATAAGGATTAGTCCAGAAAGCCATCTTTCTTCATATCTTTCTCTTCTATGTATTCTCTATATAGAAGAGCCAGCCCAAGCACTGCGACTACAACTACTCCAGCGGTGATGGTGACCTTGACAAATGTTTCCCATGATATCGCAGCTCCCCATAGCCAAAGCAGTGCGAATATAGCATAGCTTACCAATACAACTCCAGTAATGATACTTGCGATTTTCATAGCATTCATGCTTTTTCCCTTTTTAATATTACTACAAACCCCTCTCTTTTGAAAAAGAGTAGCATTCTTCTAATGTCTTTCTCCATAGTGACTACTTTCCAGCCTTGGACTGCATTGGCATTGAGAAACTCTGAGAACTTAACTGGATTGATCTTGGATTGTCCTAGCAGTAGAGAGCCAAGCATTCCTTCTTGATAGATTATAGCTTTATACTCTTCCATATTCACCTCGTAATTTAATAAATTTTGATATTATACCTTAAGTATAAACATAATTATATATGGAGTGTAAATGAAAATATTAATTATCGAAGATGATCCTGAGTTATCTATGATATTGAGTAGCTATCTGACCAAGCATGGCATGGAGGTGATCTCAGCAGAGGAACCTTATCTTGGTATGTCTTTGCTTACACAACATGAATTTGATCTGATAATACTGGATCTGACTTTGCCTGGCATGGATGGACTAGAGGTAGTAGAGAAGATTCGCGAGACTTCCAATATCCCTATTATCATCTCTTCTGCCAGAGACGATATCACAGACAAAGTCATAGGCTTGGAGAGGGGAGCGGATGACTATATGCCAAAGCCATATGACCCTAGAGAGTTGGTCACCCGCATAAAAACCATACTGCGACGCACCAATGTATCGACTGAACCACAAGAACCTACAGAGAGCATATTTAAGCTAGACCAAGCAGGCAGAGTAATAGAGTTTATGGGCGTGATGCTAGATTTGACCGCTGCTGAATTTGATGTTCTTGGAATGCTAATACAGCACAAAAATGGATCAGTTTCCAGAGAGCAATTGATATATGAGAGTGAACATATAGATGATGAAAGTTCGATAAAAAATATCGATGTGATAATCTCTAGAATCAGAAATAAAATTGTATCTATAGATGCTAAGCATACCTATATCAAGCCAGTGAGAGGTGTAGGGTATTTACTTACAGATAGGGTTTAGCAGCTGTGAAGCATGTCTCAGTAAGTACTTTTATTCATACACTTTTTTTATTGGTATTTTCTGTATTGTTAGCAACATTTTATTTCTTTTATACTACAACAGAAGTGAATCGAAAACCAGAAAATGTAGCACGGTACAAGCCTGTATCTGATTCTTTTTTGTTTCGTGAAAATCTTGAGATGACCGAAAAGCAACTAAAACAGTTTTATGATGATTATAAAATAGAGCCTATAGATACTAAAAAGGCACTCAAAGAAATAGAGAAGAGGGGTGAAACTATTTTTGAGAGTCAAACTATGTATGGAAGATTTAGGGTTTTTAAAACAGAAGATCAGCACTATATCTATGTGCAAAGATTGGGATATACACAGATGTTTGTAGATAATCAATCTAGCTATTACGATCAGACCTACGCACTTATGCTCTCTATAGGTAGTGCAATGTTGGCATTATTTATACTAATGTATATAATGATACTTAAAAAACTATACCCGTTAAAACGATTACACAAGCAGATAGAGCAGTTTGCTGATGGTAATTTGGATATCAAGATTGACAACCAGGGCGGAGATGAGATAGGGAAAATCGCTCAGAGTTTTGATAAAGCTATAGCACATATCAGACAATTAATATCTTCAAAAAATCTATTTATGAGAAACATTATGCATGAACTTAAGACCCCTATCACTAAAGGCAGGATAGTTTCGGAAACCATAGATGATCCTATGGCGAAGAAAGTGCTTGTTCGTGCATTTGAGAGAATGAATGAGCTGATATCTGATCTGGCAGATGTTGAGCGGATAACTATGTACAACTTTGAGCCTACAAAAGAGCATATCATGCTTTCTAATGCTATTACGCGTACTGAGAAAGTGCTTATGGCTGATAAAGATAAATATACTATCAAGGTAAGTGACAGAGCACTCTATACAGACAAAAAACTTTTGGCTCTTAGCTTAAAAAACCTGATGGACAATGGCATAAAGTATGGGATAGATAAGCATGTCAAAGTCATAAGTGTAGGCAATCGGATAGAAGTTAGCTCCAAAGGAGAGCCACTCAAAGAGGAGTTTTCATTTTACATAGAACCATTTTCACAGGATGAAAAGAGAAGTCATGGTTTTGGGTTGGGGCTTTATATTGTCAATAATGTACTGGAAAAGCTTGGATATGGGTTTAGATACCATTATGATAAAAAAGCAGGAGAAAATATTTTTTCTATAACCATGAATGAATAGCGTAGTTGTTGTTGAGCCATAAACATACATCATAAGATAGCCAGAAGAGAGCAGTCTATATCCTTGCTCCCAAATAGCCTTTATCCTATTAGCAGCAATTGCAACTTTGCCTGTATTTGCTCATTTTTCCAATCCCTGGATTAAATGTATTGGTAGGATCTAATTTAGTATAAAACTTTTGTAAACTGTCCTCAGCTTTGTACAGATGACCGACATTATGTTCAGCAGGGTATTTGGCACCTTTGCTATCCAAAAAGGCAAGCATTATAGATTTCATCCTAGCATTATCTGTACCTTTTTTGAAAAGGTAATTTTGGTGGAAGACATTGCACATGAAATGTCCATAGTGCATTTTGACCAATAAGTTGTCTTTTATCTCTTCTGGCAATTCCTCAACCCAGTCTTTGTCATTACGGCGTAATGCAATATCTAACGGCAAGATTCCTTCAGTTTTCCCACTATTCATGACAGCATAGCGACCAGCAGCCCCACCTGCAGCAAAACGGTGTAGTAGAGCCTTTTCTCCTTCTTCTTTGGTGCATGTAATATAGCCACCGTCTGCATCCTCTTTGTCTTCTGACCAGTTTTCTTTCAGGTAGACTTTGGCTTCTTCGATTCCCTCATCGCTCATACTTAGGATAAGATGATGTTCGTATTTGTCACGCATCTCAAGTATACGCTTTGGGACTTGGTTTGGAAATAGTTTACTAGTGTACTGCATAAATTTATTAGGAATGTCTGCTGGCAGTAGCGGAATACCCTTTAGAAGATTTTCAGCCTTTGATTTTATCTCATATAGAAGAGGCATTTTTTTTGTACCGAGATATCTGATGGCCACAAAAGTATCTTTGCCATACTCTTCAGTAATATTAAAAATCGTGCGATCCATATATTCTCCCATATCGGGAAGGTTTTTAAAGCTACTTAGGATATCAACTCGTAGTTGAGCAAGTTTATCAGGATTATTGGTACCAAGATAGAAAACTTGCTCTTTTTTAGGCAAGGCAAATGTATCGGTTCTAACTGCAAATACACCCAGTTTTCCAGCACAACCACTGCTTTCAAATAAACGGCGTTCATCTGCATTAAAGCGAGATGGTATATCTGATGTTATGTCGCGAACTCGTTCTTCATATTCATTATCTGATGCCACGCCTACATCATAACGAATATTTGCAGGATCAAAGTTGCCATCTTGTAAGTTGGTTAATATTTCTTCCGCTGTTTCACCAAGTCCATCAATACCGAGGTTGTTGACAAGATGCAACTCTCCTTTTTCATCCACCTGAGCATAAATAGCAAGCTCAGTATAGGCAGGTCCCCGTTTGACCAAAGCTCCACCAGAGTTATTTGCGATACCACCGATGACGGTTGCACCCAGTTGAGAAGCACCAATGACCGAATGAGGCCCACGGTTTATTTTGCTTAACTCTTCTTCAAGTGCATGTAAACTTGCACCAGGTAAACTAATAGCTTGTTTTCCTTCATTGATTAAGTGAATTTGATTGATGGCAAGGGTATTGATAACAACCACATCTCTATCGTAGTCATCACCACTAGGGGCAGAGCCCTCTGTGAGTCCTGTTTTTGCAGCTTGCATGATAATAATGCAGTTGGCTTCGACACAAACTTCAATTAGTTGCCATTGCTCCAGTAGTGTTTTTGGAAAAACTACTGCCAAGGCAGTTCCCATGCCTGAACGGAATCCACATCGGTAGTAGGATGTTTTAGTGTCGCTAGTCAGCACTTTTTTTTCGCCCACGATAGCTTTAAGTTGTTGAACTAATTCATTCTGTTTTGTCATCATTCTATCCTCTTAATTATTTCTCTCTAAGCACTATTATTTTAGCAATAGTATGTTTATAGTTTGATTTGCTATTAGAATTTTCATACTGTTTTTGAAAAACTTTTTTCACTTTTACTGTATTTCCCCATATATGCGTCAAATGGCATTGCTATATTTCTGATTAGTAGTGTACCAGTAGGACTTACACTTATTTTTTCGTCTGTCATTGTGATCAGGTCTCCATTTACAAATTCTTCAAGTGCTTCAAGTGCATCACCAAAGTACTCTTTGAAATTTATCTTGTGGTCTTGCTCTACTCTTTTGATATCTATAGAAAAATTTGCCATAAGCTCCATGATAACTGCTTTTCGTAAAAAGTCGTCATCGTTGAGCTCTAGTCCTTTTTCAAATGGAAGCTTAGCACTGTCTATCGCCTCTTCGTAATCTTTCATATTTTTAGTATTTTGAGCGTAATATCTGCCCCCTTCTCCAATACTAGTCAATCCGATACCTATGAGATTAGAACCACCTTTAGTGGTGTATCCTTGGAAGTTTCTATGTAGTTCACCTTTGGCAATGGCAGCGAACAGTTCATCGTCTGGCTTGGCAAAGTGATCCATGCCAACCATTTTATAACCTTTGCTTTCAAAAAAGTTAATAGTATGTTGAAAAATTTTTAGCTTTACATCAGGTGAGGGTAGTGTTGTTTCATCAAATTTTCTCATTGTCTTTTTGAGCCAAGGTACATGAGCATAATTGAATACTGCCAAACGATTTGGCTCTATACTAAATGCCTCTTCTAGTGTTTTAGAAAAGCTCTCAAATGTTTGATATGGAAGTCCATATATTAGATCCATATTGATACTTTCTATGCCATATTTTCTAGCGAGATCTACAGCCGACTTGGTGATATCATAGGGCTGTATGCGGTGTATCTCTTTTTGTACTTTTGGGTCAAAGTCCTGCACTCCAAAACTAATACGGGTAAAGTTATGTTTCTTGAAAACCTTCATCTGATCTTCGTTGAAAAATCTTGGGTCAATCTCTACACTGACCTCCGCATGAAGACTCCAGCGGGGAAATTTTTCTTTGACATAAGAGATAATCTCATCTAGTTCATAATCTTTATAAAAAGTTGGTGTACCTCCACCAAAGTGAAACTGTATGACTTCTCGCTCGCTGTCAATGTGTTGGGTTAGGATATCAATCTCTTTTTTAAGATACTTGATGTAATCGCTTAGTTTGCTTTCTTTGGATGTAAAAACCACATTGCAGCCACAGAAATAGCATGCAGAACGGCAAAACGGCAGGTGAATATAGATTGATATTTTTTCTGCGCCATTTTCTAAGTACTGTATATATCTGTCATAATTAAATTTATCATCAAACTCCAGTGCCGTAGGGTAACTTGTGTAGCGGGGTCCTGGTTTGGAGTATTTGCTAAATTTTTCTAAATCTATTTGGCTCAAATGCCTTCCTTTTATTTGTTTCTATGTTGATCTAGCCAGACCATGATACCTTTTTGCATATGTAATCTGTTTTCTGCTTCTGTGAATATTGTATCTGCGTTCTTCTCTAGTGTTTCTTCACTAACTTCAAGTCCTCTATAAGCAGGCAGACAGTGTAAGAATATAGCATCTTTTTTTGCGTGCGACATGAGGGATTCATCAATCATATATCCAGAAAAGTCTTTTAGGCGTTTCTTTTTTTCCTCTTCTTGTCCCATAGATATCCAAGTATCAGTGGTCACAACATCACAACCCTTGAGTGCTTCTTCGGGTTCATGCCCAAAGCTCAACTTGGTAGCACTTTGTTTGGCTATGTTTTTTGCTGTATTGATGACTTCTTCGTCACACTCATAGCCAATAGGAGTAGCAATATGCAATTCAAAACCTAGCTTAGCTGCCAGCATGAGCCATGAATGAGCTATGTTGTTTCCGTCACCTATGTATCCTACAACTGGATTGTCACCTTTGCCAAATTCGATCATAGTGAGATAATCTGTCATAAGCTGTACAGGATGATACATGTCTGTGAGTCCATTGATGACTGGCACTTGTGAGTGCATAGCAAACTCTTCTAGCTTGTGTTGCTCATAAGTCCTGATCATTACCATATCCACCATCCTAGATACAACTCTAGCGGTATCTTTCATAGGCTCTCCACGACCCAACTGTATATCGTTACCAGAGAGAAAAAGTCCGATACCTCCTAGCTGATAGATACCTGTCTCGAAGCTAACCCTAGTCCTAGTAGAGCTCTTTTCAAAAATCATAGCAAGTGTTTGATGCTCTAGATATGGCACAAAATGACGCTCTTTGGTCTGCTTCTTGATTTTCTGTGCCAGAGATATCATCTCTAGTAGCTCAGCTTTGCTAAAATCTTTTAGTGTTAAAAAATGTCTCACGAAATCCTCCTTTTCCTAAGTATGGGAAAATAAAAGAGGATATTTTACCATAAAAGGGATAAGTTAATAAGCAAATTGTATAATTTCTTAAGTAAATCTTATTATCAGAAGGATAGAATATGATAGAGATGTTAGATTGATGGCAAAGCAGATTTCGTTTGTATCATGGAATGTCAATGGCATCAGAGCTGTAGAGAAAAAAGGGGCATTGAAGTGGGTAGATGAGCAAAATATAGATTTTTTAGGACTTCAGGAGATCAAAGCTGAAGCAGATCAGATACCACAAACAATATTTGACCGTAATTACAAGTTTCAAAGTATAAACTCTTCCTCCAAAAAAGGACAGTCTGGAGTAGCACTATATACAGATATCAAAGGAGAAGCTTTTTATTGCTCACATGTCGATGTACTTGACGAAGGGCGTATTAATGAGTATCATTTTGATAATATCGCTTACCTCAATGTTTATTTTCCCAATGGGCAAAGAAGTGATGAGAGATTGGAGTATAAATTGGCATTTTATGATAGATTTTTGGAGCATATCAATTCATTGAGAAATCAAGGTAAATCCATTGTTATGTGCGGTGATATCAACACAGCTCATAAAGAGATAGACCTAGCTCGCCCAAAAGCCAATGAGAGTACATCAGGATTTCTTCCGATAGAGCGAGAATGGATGGACAAGTTGTTCGATAATGGCTATATAGACACTTTTAGGCACGCCAAAGGCAATCTTGCTGATAGATACAGCTGGTGGAGCTATAGGGCAGGTGCTAGAGCTAGAAATGTAGGATGGAGGATTGATTATTTTTTTGTCTCAGATGATCTAAAAGATAAGATTGTAGATGCAGATATCATGGATAACATTGCAGGCAGTGATCATTGTCCAGTAAAGCTAATATTGGAGCTATAGCTCGTTTGCTGTTCGTATCACATCTAGTCCAAATTTTCCTCTAAGTTCATGGATTTTTTCACTAAGCTTATGTGCCTCTAAGTCGTTGTCCAAGTCCAGCAAAGAGAGTGTGCGAGGATGCTGAGTAGTGAAGTCGGAGACATTGAGAGTAAGCTTGATAGTAGCAAGATCAGTTCTGGCAACAGTAGAAAACATCTCTGCAAGTATCTCCTTGTAAAGCTTTTCACTAAAAATCCTATCGGTTCTTTGGCTAAGTTTTACTTTGACTCCATATTGGTAATTGATTTTGAGATAATATAAGGTGGGATTTGCTTCTAAGCCTATGACAATATAGCAGATGTGTCGTGCCATGACCATGACTCGTCTTCGTATCTCATCAGGGTCATCTATGGGGTCAAAAGTACGACTGATGCCTACAGATTTGCGACTCTCTTTGGGGTTTATCCCCTCAGTGCTACTGCCAAGTATGCGATGAAACAGCTGTTTTCCTGACTTTCCCCATGATTCAAATAATTGTCTATGTTTTTCTATTTCACCAAGTTTTTTGATACCTCTACTGTGCAATTTTTCCTGCAATCTCCTGCCAATACCAGGAAATTTGGATATAGGAATATCATTGATGAAAAGCTTGGTATCTTCAACTTTGTAAACACCATAAGGCTTGGCAAACTCTGTTGCTAGTTTGGCTATCCATTTTGACGATGCCAAACCTATAGATACTGGTATGTCAAATTGGCTATTTATCTCCTCTTGTAGTTTTTTGGAAAACTCGACTGCTTCAGCATCTCCAACCCAACCACTTAAATCCCCAAAAAACTCATCTATGCTAAATTGTTCAACAGAGGGTATTTGAGAAGAGATAAATGCATGAATAGTATGAGAAAGCTTATGGTAAAGTAGATAATGAGATGGGACTACAATCATTTGCGGACATAGCTGTAGGGCTTGAGCTATAGGCATCGCTGTCTTTACTCCAAAAGCTCTGGCTTCATAACTAGAGGTGGTGACGATACCACGGATCTTCTCTCTGCCGTCTACGATATCGATAAATTTCTCTTTGAAGCTTTTATCATAATCGCTATAAAATACAGGTGCTACAAAAGCTCCGCTGTTGTCATCCATTAGTCTAATATGATTTCGTTTACGACTAAATATTTCTAGATTACTCCGCCCACCTACTGCTACAGGTTTGCCTTTGAGAGAGGAGTTTGCTGAGCGTTCAGCAGAGACAAAAAAGCTGTCGATATCTATGTGAATGAACATTTATCGACTCCTTTTGTTCTCTATCGCTTATCATAGCACATGTAGAGCAGATAAGAGTCAAATTCTTTCAATTTGTCATACTTTATTCGGCTTTATGTTATTATTTTTTTGTATAATAAGAAAAGTATTGTTAATATAATAATTAGGATGTAAGAGGCGATGCCAAAGATAAAAGAAGAACTTGACTACGACTTAGTGTTAGATGAGCCACCGAAGTATAGGGTGTTGTTACATAATGATGACTATACAACTATGGATTTTGTAGTGATGGTACTTAAAAATATATTTCACAAGACGCTAGAGCAGTCAGAAGCTATTATGCTTGATGTTCACAAAAAAGGCAAAGGGATCTGCGGCGTGTATACCTACGAGATCGCTCAGACCAAAGTAGAACAGGTCAAGACACTTGCCAAGCAAAATAAGTTTCCTCTACTGGCAACTTATGAAGAAGATGTATAAAGGATGCAGATATGATAAGTATAGAACTTAATGAAGTATTTTCTCGTGCAGTGGAGTATGCCAAAAAAGAGCATCATGAATATTTGACTGTAGAGCATGTTTTTTTATCTCTACTTAGAAGTGGTGAAGGTGCACAAATCCTCAGTTCGCTAGGTGCTAACCTAGAAAATCTAGAAGGTAGCATCATAGAGCATGTCAAGAAAAATGTACCTGCAATAGAGGGGGAGATAGATCCTATGGAGACACTAGCACTGTCTGGGTCTATCAATGATATGATGAATCATGTGCACGCTTCTGGTGGGAGAGAAGCATCCATCGGGGATATGCTGGCATCAATCTCTGCCCAGCAAGAGAGTCAAGCCGCACATCTTTTGCAAAAAGCGGGAATCGAGAGAGTGGATATTTTAGAGGTGATATCACACAGTTTTGCTAAAACAGGTAAAGGTAAAATAGCTAAAGATAAATTTCCAAATCTTAGTAACTTTACTCATGAGTTGGTAGAGATATCAAAAACAGGGAAAATAGACCCAGTAATCGGCAGAGAGCACGAGATAGATAGGGTGATGCAGACACTTTGCAGACGAAAAAAGAACAATCCACTGCTTGTAGGTGAACCAGGAGTAGGTAAAACAGCTATTGCAGAGGGTTTAGCACTTAGGATTTCTGAAGATGATGTTCCAGATGTGCTTAAAGGTGCTAAAATCTTTGCATTGGATATGGGAGCTTTGGTGGCAGGTACGAAGTTTAGGGGGGATTTTGAAAAACGACTTAAAGGAGTTATTGAGGAGATCAAACAGATTGATGATGCTATTGTATTTATCGATGAAATCCACACACTTGTAGGAGCAGGAAGCACCAACGGTGGCAGTATGGACGCAAGTAATATCCTCAAGCCTGCTCTAGCACGAGGGGACTTGAAGTGCATTGGTGCAACTACATATAGTGAGTATCGCAACTTCTTTGATAAAGACAAGGCATTATCTAGAAGATTTGCCAAAGTTGATGTGGCTGAGCCAAGTGTGGAGGATACATTTAAGATACTCAAAGGAGTACAGCATAAATATGAAGCATATCATAACATTGCATTTAGTGATAAGGCACTACAGGCTGCGATAGACTTGAGTGTAAAGTATATTCATGATAGGTTTTTACCAGACAAGGCTATGGATATTATCGATGATGCAGGAGCATCTTTTATGCTTAAGGGAAAGAAAGACTTTGAAATCACTAGCAAAGATATTACAGATATAGTATCACGAATGCTCAAACTTCCTCCAAGTTCACTAGATACAGATGATACTAAAAAGCTAAAAAGACTCTCTTTGGATTTGCAAAGTATCATAGTTGGACAAAAGCATGCTATCACCCAGTTGACTCGTGCTATCAAGCGAGCATATGCAGGACTCAATGGAGAGGATAGACCTATAGGAAGCTTTTTGTTCGTAGGTCCTACAGGTGTTGGAAAAACAGCTCTTTCAAAAACATTGGCAGATACGCTTGAGGTACATTTCCAGAAGCTTGATATGAGTGAGTATATGGAGAAGCATACAGTTTCTCGTCTGATTGGTGCACCTCCAGGATATGTGGGCTTTGAGCAAGGAGGGCTACTAACAGAGATAATCAAGAAGCATCCATATACAGTGCTTCTGCTTGATGAGATAGAGAAGGCACATCCAGATATTATGAATATTCTTTTGCAGGTCATGGATGGGGCCAAGCTCACAGACAATAATGGTATCGTGAGTGATTTTAAAAATGTCATTCTCATCATGACTTCGAATATCGGAACCAAAGAAGCTAGTGTTATGGGTTTTGAGAAGAATAGCTTCTCCAAAACAGATAAAGCCATCAAAGAGTTCTTTTCTCCTGAGTTTAGAAACCGCCTGAGTGCCATTGTAGAGTTCGAAGCTCTTGACATAGAGTCTCTGGCCAAGATTATAGAGAT
The DNA here is from genome assembly GCA_012329065.1 of Sulfurovum sp. Classification (GTDB taxonomy): domain Bacteria; phylum Campylobacterota; class Campylobacteria; order Campylobacterales; family Sulfurovaceae; genus JAAXPZ01. The sequence goes on from JAAXPZ010000027.1 coordinate 13,937, forward strand.
GGAATTAGATAAGCTCAACAAGCTACTAGGAAATAAAAAAATCAAAATCAAGCTCAGCAAAGCAGCCAGAAGATATATCGCCAAAGAGAGCTACGATGAGCAATATGGTGCCAGACATATAGCAAGAGTACTGGACGAGAAGATCAAGGAACCACTGACTGATGAGGTATTATTTGGAAAATTAAAAAAAGGTGGGCTTGTAAAAGTTGGCTATACCAAAGAAGTATTGACATTTGATTTTGCTGATAATAAGTGAGGTAATAAATGGCTTCCATGTTTGATGAGGATCACTATTTAGTCCCTCCACTTAGTCTTTATGCCTATGTCTTTCCTGATCCAAGGAATGCATCTGACGAGGGGCTACTGGCATTTGGCGGAGATTTAAGCATTAGTAGGGTGTTGACAGCTTACCGTAAAGGAATATTTCCATGGTATAGTGATGGTGATCCTATCCTTTGGTGGTCTCCTGACCCAAGACTTTTACTGTATCCAGGTAGTTTCAAAACAAGTAAGTCATTTGCTAGAGTATTAAAAAGTGCTAAATTTAGTGTTTCATTCGATAAGGATTTTTCTGCAGTGATTAAGCACTGTGCTGCTGTGCCAAGAGGGGGGCAAAATGGAACTTGGTTAAACCAAGAGATGCAAGAAGTATATCAGCAGATGCATGCCCAAGGATTTGCACATAGTGTTGAGGTGTGGGAAGGTGAAGCACTAGTGGGCGGACTATATGGACTCGCCATGGGTAAAGTTTTTTTTGGGGAGTCAATGTTTTCTTTGACCAGCAATGCTTCCAAAGTTGCATTTCGTGCATTAAGTGATGTTTTAGGAGGCAGAGGATATGATTTTATAGACTGCCAGATGAAAACCGATCACTTGATACGACTAGGAGCGGCTGAGGTGAGAAGAGATAGCTATCTTGACCAACTGGAAGTAGCGTTAGCTAAGCCTAGTGATATTGGATTGTGGCATGCTTTTGAGTGGAAATATAAGGAGTGCTGAGTGGTTGATAGGAATTTGGGGTTTTCATTATGGTTGGATTTTATAGAGAGAGACTATCTTCAAAATGAGTTTTCTACATTGATAGATAACGAGATTGTCAATGGTGCAACCAGCAACCCGTCGATCTTTGCATCTGCAATCACTTCATCACCTGCTTACAAAGAACAATTGTCTTCATTGGAAGGCAAGAGTCCCAAAGAGAAATATGAAGCACTGGCTGTAGAAGATATCAAAACTGCTGCCAAAGCACTTCGTCCATTATATGATAAGGGTAACGATGGTTATATATCAATAGAGGTGGATCCTTTTCTTTCTAGAGATACAGAAGAAACGGTAGCTGAGGGTAGAAGGCTCTTTGGCTCCATAGGTGAACCTAATGTTATGGTCAAAGTGCCAGCGACTGAAGAGGGATACGAAGCAATGACAGCCTTAATAAATGAAGGTATTTCAGTTAATGCAACTTTGATTTTTTCTCCAGAGCAGGCAGAAAAATGTTTGTATGCCATGGTAAAAGGTACACAAAAGTGCAACGAGAAAGTAGATGGCGTAATATCTGTTTTTGTTAGTCGTTTTGATAGGCTTTTGGATGATAAACTTGAGAGATCAGGTATCGAACCTTCAAAAGTAGGCATATATAATGCTGCTAAAATATACAACTTGATAGAGAGTGCAGGTATACCTAATATTCGTACACTATTTGCCAGTACTGGGGTCAAGGGAGACACGCTTGAAGCAGACTATTATATTCGTGAGCTACTGGCTACGCACTCAGTCAACACAGCAGCACTTTCGACTATAGAATCATACATTGAGTCGCCATCAAAATACCCCAAATTACCTCTATCACCTGAGACAATAGATGGGTACTTTTTGCAAGTAAAGAAGGCAGGCGTAGAGATGAACGAGGTATATGAATCATTAATGAATGATGGATTGATAGCATTTGAAAAAGCATTTAAAGATATGCTTGAGTGTATTAAATAAGGAGAGGGAAATATGGAAGAGAAACTGAAGCTTTATCTAAGAAGCCTGATTGCCAACGATGGAAGTGATTTGCACATCAAATCTGGATCTCATGTCAGAGCAAGAGTACATGGTGAGTTGAAAATAATGGGCAAAGATATACTTAGTGCTAGTGATGTAGAAAAAATAGTAAAGATCATTACAACTGAAGACCATTATGCAAAACTTTGCAATAAAGGCTCTGTTGACTTTAGTTATATTCCAAGCAAAGATAGTCGTTTTAGGGTCAATGCTTTTAACCAAATGGATGGTTTGAGTATTGTCTTTCGTGTGATCCCTACCAATATTCCAAGCATGGAAGAACTACAGCTACCTGAAATCATAGGAAACTTTGCTGATATTCCTAGAGGATTGGTTCTGGTTACTGGTGTGACAGGTAGTGGCAAGTCAACGACACTAGCATCTATACTCAACAAGATAAACAGACACTATAATAAGCATATCATAACATTGGAAGACCCTATAGAGTTTGTACATACAGATATTAAATGTCTCGTCAACCAGAGGTCTTTAGGTTCTGATTTTCATGATTTTAAAGATGCATTGCCTGCGGCATTGAGAGAAGATCCAGATGTGATATTGGTTGGAGAGATGAGAGATACTGCAACTATAGAGCTGGCACTACATGCAGCCAATACAGGTCACTTGGTTTTTTCAACATTGCATACACTTGATGCCAAAGAGACGATCAATCGTGTTGTAGGAAGTTTCCCCAAAGAAGAGCAGGGCAGAATTCGTCTCTCTTTGGCTTCGGTACTTTCAGGGATTGTTTCTCAGAGACTTATCCCCAACAAAAATGGAGGGCGTGCAGTTGCTGCAGAAGTGATGATACAGACAAGCAGAATTCGAGAACTAATTGCAGAAAATAGAGACTTTGAAATACTAGATGCCATAGAAGAAGGGAAAGATATCTACAATTCCCAAAGTTTTGATCAGCATCTTTTAGACATGGTAGATAAGCGCGTTATTACTGAAGCTATTGCTTTAGAACATGCCAGTAAGCCATCAGACCTGAAGTTGAAATTAGAGGGTGTAGGAAGAGGTGGTGCCAAAAAAGCTACAGATGATACTGACGAGGAGAGAGTCTTGGAGGCATTTGAGTTTAAAGAAGAAGAGTTATCATAATTCTGATTTAAGTACTTAGCTGGTATAATCCCGCCCTATTTTACACATACATAAAAGGAAAATAATGTTAGAAGGTATTATTAGAGAGAGTATCGGAAAGAGCGACGCAAAGAAGCTCAAAAGAGATGGTTATCTAATCGCTAACATCTATGCGAAAGGTGTTGAAAATATCAATGCTGCATTTAAGCAAGGTGATTTTATAAAAGCGGCAAGAGCCAAAGAAGCATTAACGCTTGATATAAAGGTAGGTGACAAAGAGATGAAGGTTGCTATTCAGGAGTATCAACTACACCCTGTAAATGGTGACATTATACATGCAGATCTTCGTGTAGCAGTTTCTGGTGTTGTTGCTGACTATCTTGTTCCAGTACAAACTACTGGTATCCCAAAAGGTATTAAAAACAAAGGTGTGCTGATCATAAGCAAGAGAAGGCTTAAGGTTAGAGGTGCTATCGAGAATATGCCTCAAAACTTTACTCTGGATGTGTCAGACTTAGACAGAGAGGACTCTATTCTTGTAAGAAATTTAGAGGTACCCAATGATTGCAAAATGATGGATCGTGCAGATGTGTCTGTCTGCGGTGTGATAAAAGCAGGTTAAAATATGCTATTTGTTGGTTTAGGAAATCCTGGACCGACATATGAAAAGACTCGTCACAATATTGGCTTTAGGGTCATTGATAAACTGGTTTCCAGTCTAGAAGCTAGAGATATCTCCAAGGTCTCCTTTCAAGGCAAACTATTTCGCCTTGCGACACTTTTTTTTCTCAAACCCAATACATTTATGAATCTTTCTGGAAAAAGCGTTTCATCCGTCAAGCAGTTTTTCAAAATAAACATAGAGCAGATTATAGTAATCCATGATGATATAGACCTACCTTTTGGTGCAGTACGGTTTAAAAGAGGTGGAGGGCATGGTGGTCATAATGGACTTAAGTCTATCGACGAGATGACAGGAAGAGAGTATATTCGTGTTAGAATAGGCATAGGAAAGCCAGAGCACAAATCAGAGGTATCTGACTTTGTATTGCACCCATTTGCATCCCAAGAAGAGGAGCATATAGAGAAACTGATTGAATATGTTGTGTTAGTATGCCAAAAGATACCTACAACTGATCTGGAGCAAATCAAATCTCTCTATTCAATAAAAAACATTTCCATGATTCCATCATGATACCCCAATCTTACTTTTTTTATATAGCAAAAATATACAGCAAAAACCTCATACTGATGCTACTGGCAATTACGCTGGCAATCACAATGGTCGACTACCTTCAGCATGCCATTGATGAGATTGTGTCGACCAATCAAACTATACTTTATCTGTTTTATACTTGGGAGTTTAGACTTTCGCAATTTTATCCATTAGCTATTGTTTTTTCAGCTGTAATTACCTATATGAACTTCATTGGATCAAATACACTTGTATCGTTACTATCTTTTGGATATACGAGAAGACAACTTTTTATTCCCTTTGTTCTTCCTGCATTAATATTATATATGATATTGCTTCTCTTGCAAAGTGGAGAGTTCTCGTATGCAAAAGGGAGAGCACAGTCTATACTGAATCAGACACAAAATACTCGTATTGTAAACGATCTATTTTTTAAATATAACGACTCGTTTGTTTATGTCAAAGAGTTGGATCCTATCAAGAAAATTATTCAAAATGTTACTGTTTTTGAGATTGTAGATAAAAAAGTACATAGAGCTATTACCTTGGAACATGCAAAATTCAATGGAAGATACTGGATCGCAGGGAGTGCAATAGAGACCAGCAAGAGATATGCTACTGATGGCACTCTGGATGGGTTTCTTAGTAAAGAGCTAAGTAACTACAGGCTTCTAGAGGGATATAGACCTAAAGTAATAGAGCTCATATATGAGGGAGACTCTTTATCTTTATTGGACGCACTTCAGACATATCAAATCCTAGAGAAACAGAGTTTAGATTCTAGCAAAATAAGGTCAACTTTTTATTTGCAAGTGATACTTCCTCTTTTTTCATTCGCTATAATGACTTTTCTTTTTTTTAAAACTTCATATTATGATAGGTATATGAAAAAAGAGCTGGTCTGGGCTTTGTCCTTGGGAGGTACTTTGGTTGTTTGGGGGCTATTATACGCCTTACATAGTCTCGGTAGCGGAGGAGTGGTTTCTCCTGAAATCGCAACGATATTGCCTGTATTTGTTTTACTTGCTTACGCAACTTGTCTCTATTTGGGCGAAAAAGAGAAGCTGGTTTAATGTAATATTTGGATAAAATTATTCAAAACAGATAACTAAATAATTAAAATGAAGTTTGTATAGGATTAGGATATAAAATGTCTATAGATTTTTCTGCTCTTTGGGAGCAATATGGTACCCCATTGTATATATATGATTTTGATAAAATAGCTAAAAATTATCATACTTTTAAGGATGCTTTTGCTGGAGATAAGTCTTTGATTTCATATGCAGTGAAAGCCAATTCAAACTTATCGGTAATCAAACATCTCGGTAAGCAGGGTGCTGGTGCAGACTGTGTAAGTATCGGAGAGGTACGAAGAGCATTATCTTCTGGCATTGAGCCATATAAAATTATTTTTTCTGGTGTAGGAAAAAAAGACAGTGAAATAGCAGAGGCTCTCCAAGAAGAGATACTAATGCTCAACCTTGAGAGTGAAGCAGAGATGAAGAGAGTGGAGCAGGTAGCAGAAAAACTGAACAAAACAGCACGAATCTCTATTCGCATCAATCCAAATGTTGATGCCAAGACTCATCCATATATTTCAACAGGTTTACATGAGAATAAATTTGGTGTAGAGATTGATATGGGCAAAAGAATGTATATTTATGCAAAAAATTCAAAATTTCTAGATCCTGTAGGTATACATTTTCATATAGGTTCGCAGCTTACAGATCTAGCACCTATCGCAGAAGCAGCCCAGATTGTAGCAGATTTGACAAGATCACTCAAGGCCATAGGCGTAAAGATTAAGTTTTTTGATGTTGGTGGTGGAATTGGGATTCGCTATAATGATGAACAGGTTATAGACCCAGATGCATACGCAGAGGCGATTTCTAAGGCAACAAAAGGTTTAGATGTGACTCTTGTCTGCGAACTAGGTAGGTCATTGGTAGGAGATGCAGGATATCTACTTAGCTCTGTGTTGTATGAGAAGCAAAATGGAAATAGGAGGTTTGTTATTGTGGATGCAGCCATGAATGATCTCTTGAGACCAACACTGTATAAAGCATATCATCGTGTGGAGCTTTTAGGCGAAAATTCAGGAGAAGTGAGTGAAGCCGATATTGTTGGACCCATTTGTGAGAGTGGAGATTGGTTGGCAAAGTCGGTATCGCTACCAGCCACTAAGCATAACGATCTTATGGTAGTGCATAGTGTTGGGGCATATGGATTCACCATGGCGAGTAACTACAATACAAGAGGCAGAGCAGCAGAGGTAGCGATTTTAGAAGGAAAATCAAGAGTAATCAGAGATCGAGAGGTTTTTGAAGATCAAGTTCGCCTAGAAGCAAAACATCTTTAAGTAGCAAAGGAGTATATCGTGACACTAGAAGAAATTAGACAGAAAATAGATGAGATGGACGATGGGCTACTGGATATTTATAATAAGAGAATGGAGTTGGTGCATCAAGTAGGTGTGCTAAAGAATAGGACGGGAGCTCCGATTTATCGTCCTGAGAGAGAACAGGAGATATTGGATAGACTCAAGCAGAGAAATAGAGAGAGCGAGGGCATATTAACAGAAGAGGCAATCAGCGCACTCTATCTGGAGTTGTTTGCGGTAGCTAGAAATTTTGAACTTCCTGAAAGAATTGCATTTTTGGGTCCCGATGCGAGCTTCACTCATCAAGCAGCAGAAAATAAATTTGGAGCATTGAGTAGCTATATACCTATTGGGTCTATTAAAGGTGTATTTAGAGAGGTAAGTCACGGTAGAGCAAAATTTGGCGTTGTGCCTATAGAGAATAGTTTTAACGGTATAGTAAGCGATACAATTTCCTGCCTAAGTGACTATAATACCAAGATTATAGCAGAAGTGATGGTAAATATTCACCATGTTCTAGCAACAAAAGCAGAAGATGTTAAGTATATCAAGCGACTTTATTCAAAAGATATTGCTTTTGGGCAATGTAAACAATTTCTAGAAGACTACGGCTTAGATGAACTTGAGCAAATCCTGGTAGAGTCTACAGCAAAGGCAGCCAAGTTGGCAGCAGGAGATCCTCAGGCTGCTGCTATCTGTGCAGAAGTGGCATCCAAGATGTATGCCCTTCCTGTCCTATTTAGCAACATAGAAGATCAAGGAAACAACAGAACTAGGTTCTTTATTGTCAGTGATTTTGAGAATGCACCCAGCGGAAAAGACAAGACAACCATACTGGTTAGGCTGCCAAATAAACCAGGTGCCTTAGTTGACTTTTTGAATGATTTCAAAGAACACGGCATAGACCTAACAAAGATCAAATCACATATTGTGGACGGCATTTCTATCTTCTTTATCGAGTTTGATGGACATAAAAACGATGAGAAGATACAGAGGATATTTGCAACACACAAAGACTCAATCAAGTTCCTAGGATCATATGTCAAAGAAGCAGAGGATGTTTAGGTAAATGAGGAATAAAGAAATTAGAAATTTAGGTATGTTTTTTTGAAAGCAGAGATAAAATGAAGTTCAATAAGTTTTTAGATGACATAAAGGTTTATGAGGCAGGCAAGCCAATAGAGTTGGTAGTAAGAGAGTTTGGAGTGAAGCCTGAAGATGTAGTCAAGCTAGCATCAAACGAAAACCCCATAGGCACCAATCCCGCTGTAGCGAAAGTTATATGCAAAAATGCTGACAAGGCTCATCTATATCCTGATGACAGCATGTATGCGCTTAAAGCATCCCTTGCTTCTAGGTTTGGAGTTCAAGAGACTGAACTTATCATTGGTGCAGGTTCAGATCAGATACTAGAGTTCCTCTCAAGAGCTAAACTTAGAGAAAACTCTTCTGTATTGATGAGCAAGGTTACCTTTGCTATGTATGAAATCTATGCCAAACAGGTAGGCGCCAAGGTATTTAGAACTGCAAGCTATGAGCATAGAGTGGATGAGTTTATAAATATGATGGAAAAGTATAGCCCAGATATCGTCTACATCTGTACACCGAACAATCCTACAGGTGACGCAATCAGTAAAAAGGATGTTTTTAGTATTATCAATGCAACAAATGAGGAGACCTTGGTTGTTGTAGATGGTGCGTATATGGAGTATGCCGCGGCCAAAGACGAAAAGTATCACATTGAACCAAAAGATATATTGAAGTTTGACAATGTTATATATTTAGGAACCTTTTCTAAAGCATATGGCTTAGGAGGCATGCGAGTAGGATACGGCATCGCAGGCAAAACTATTATTGATGCACTCTACAAAATGAGACCCCCATTCAATATCTCTTCGCTCTCTTTGGCAGCTGCGATAGAGGCGAATAAGGATGATGCTTTTGTGAAAAAGTCTATCTATTTGTGCAAGGAACAGATAGTTCGCTATGAAAGCTTTGCGAGAGAGCATGGGCTGGAATATATTGAGAGTTATACCAACTTTATTACCTATTTGTTTGACGAGAGTAGAGACGCTAATAAGATTTCTGATTATTTACTCAACAAAGGTGTTATAGTCCGTAACCTAGCCTCTTATAAGCTAAATGCTATTCGCATCACAATAGGGACAGCAAAGCAGAATGATAGATTTTTCGAAATATTTGTGGAGGCACTCAAATGAAAAAAATAAAGATTACTCATAGAAAACAGATGATTCTAACACCTATAAAATTGCAAGACTTTAGCCTTTTTGAAGAAAAAATGACTAAAATAAAATATCTTAAGGCTCTGAAGCGAGATATGGACAAAAGCGATTTACTTACTGTGATCGATGAATTGGAGCTTAGCGGAAAAAAAATAACTGCCAAGAGAGTAAAAAAAGTGTTTAAAAAAGCATTAATAAATATGATAGAAGAGGTCAATGAATGAGTATTGCCGAGAAATCTATAGATGAGTTAAAAGTATTAGCAGAAGAGATTAGAGGGAAGATACTGGATATAGTAAGTAAAAATGGAGGGCACCTGAGTTCTTCATTGGGAGCGACTGACCTCATAGTGGCTATGCATCATGTCTTTAATGTGCCAGATGATCCGTTTTTATTTGATGTGTCACATCAGGCGTATGCACATAAATTGCTTACGGGAAGATGGGATGATTTTGATACACTTCGTCAATTTGAGGGAATATGTGGGTACACCGATCCCAAAGAGTCAGATTTTGATTATTATAAAGCAGGACATAGTTCTACTTCTATCTCACTAGCAGTAGGTGCTGCAAAAGCCATAGCCTTAAAGGGAGAAGATCGTATTCCTGTGGCTTTTGTCGGAGATGGCAGCATGACAGCAGGTATGGTTTATGAGTCACTAAATGAGCTAGGCGACAGAAAATACCCAGCAGTAATTATATTAAATGACAATGAGATGAGTATAGCAAAGCCAATCGGTGCTATCAGTCGCTATCTCTCCACAAGCATGGCAAGTCCTTTTTATCAGAAATTAAAAGAAAAAACTAAAAACCTCCTAGAGGGAATGCCTGAAGGTGCGAAGTATATGGCAGAGAAGTTTGAGGAGTCCTTTCGTTTGATTACGCCAGGCATTTTCTTTGAAGAGCTTGGCATAGAATATATAGGACCTATCGATGGTCATAATATGGAGTCCATCATCTCCACACTCAATATAGCAAAAGATATGGGTAAACCCGTGATTGTGCATGCTCAGACTACCAAAGGTAAAGGCTATGAAATAGCTGAGGGAACCCAAGAGAAGTGGCATGGCGTAAGTGCCTTTGATCTCAAGTCTGGAAAACCACTTAAAAAGTCTGGCTCTGTACCCGCAACAGAAATATTTGGTAATAAGCTTCATAAAATGGCAGAAAAAGACAAGAGTATTGTTGGAGTTACAGCTGCGATGCCAAGTGGCACAGGTCTAAGCAAACTCATAGAGTCATTCCCAGATAGATTTTGGGATGTAGCAATTGCTGAGCAACATGCAGTGACTTCAATGGGACCTTTGGCAAAAGAAGGGTTCAAACCATTTTGTACAATTTACTCTACTTTTCTTCAAAGAGGCTATGATCAGGTCATTCACGATATTGCACTGATGGATTTAGGTGTGACATTTGCACTTGATAGGGCAGGCACAGTAGGTGAAGACGGAGAGACACACCAAGGGGTATTTGATATATCATACCTAAGGGCAATACCCAATATCGCTCTATGTGCCCCATATAACAAAACAAGTATGGAGAAGATCATGGAGTTTGCCGCTGAGTATCCCAAGCCATTGGCGTTTAGATATCCAAGAGGTGTCTTTATGGTGGAAGATAGTGCCGTACCGAATTATGAACTGGGCAAAGCAGACCTGATTCGAGAGGGCAAAGATATCCTTTTAGTCGGCTATGGCAATGGCGTAGGAAGAGCGATTCAGACAGCAAGCCTACTCGATGGTATAGAGCCAGCCATTTTAGACCTTCGTTTTGTAAAGCCTTTAGATGAAGAGATGCTAAGAGCACTATCTGAAAACTACAAGCAGTGGTTTGTGTTTAGTGATAGTGTGCGCATGGGCGGTGTAGGCTCAGCGATAGGAGAGTTTCTGATGCAAGATGATATTAGGGACATATCGCTTACATCATTTGAGTATGCAGATACATTTATCACACATGGCAATACAGCTTTAGTAGAGCAGTCACTGGGTATTTTACCTGAGCAGTTGGCAGAAAAAATTAAAATTAAAACAAACAAGGAAGCGTGAGTATGACAAAAGAGTATATTTTTACAAGTGAATCTGTCACAGAAGGGCATCCAGATAAAATGGCTGATCAGATATCAGATGCTATACTCGATCATATAATAGCTGGTGATAAAAACGCTAGAGTTGCATGTGAAACTATGCTAAGTAACGGGTTTTGTATTATTGCAGGTGAGCTCAAAACTACTACTTATGCTCCTATGCAAGAGATTGCCAGAGAAGTAGTCAGAGAGATAGGATACACAGATGCTAGTTTTGGTTTTGACTACCGCAGTGCAGGTGTTCTAAATGGTGTGGGTGAGCAAAGCCCAGACATCAATCAAGGAGTAGATCAGGCTGGAGGAGATATCGGGGCTGGAGATCAGGGTTTGATGTTTGGATATGCTTGCAGTGAGACCAAAGAGTTTATGCCGCTACCAATATCTTTGGCACATAAGCTTACAGCAAAGCTTGCCGAGGTACGAAAAGATGGCACACTCCCGTATCTGCGTCCAGATGGCAAAGCCCAAGTAAGTGTCAAATATGTAGATGGAAAGCCTATAGAAGTGGTAACAATAGTAGTCTCTACTCAGCATAGTCCAGATGTGGATCAAGAGACCTTGCGAAGAGATGTTCTAGCGGAAGTCATTGAGGCAGTTATTCCGTCTGAGCTTAGAAGCTCTGAAATCGTGTATCATATCAACCCTACAGGTAGATTTGTAATCGGAGGTCCTCAGGGTGATGCTGGGCTTACAGGAAGAAAGATTATAGTTGATACATATGGTGGCTCATGTCCTCACGGTGGTGGTGCATTTTCTGGTAAAGATCCTACTAAGGTAGATAGGTCAGCAGCATATGCAGCTAGACATGTAGCTAAAAACCTAGTAGCAGCTGGAGTAGCAAAGATAGTCACGATTCAGATAGCTTATGCCATAGGTGTAGTCAAGCCAGTCTCTATTATGGTGGATACGGCAGGAACAGCTAATATTGAAGAAAGCAAGATAGAAGAGTGTGTAAAAGAACTATTTGACCTCACACCAGCAGGTATCATCAAGTCCTTAGATTTACTTAGACCAATCTATCGTAAAACAGCCTCATACGGTCACTTTGGACGGGAAGATGAAGATTTTACTTGGGAAAAACTAGATAGAGTTGACGACATCAAGACTTATTTGAATATATAAGGTGTTACTTATAGAGATTTTCCTATCAAAAATACAGATGATTAAAGTTTTGTTTAATCATCTTGTGTTATAGTTCATAACTTTATATTAAGGAGAAATAAATGGCAGTAATTTTTACAGATACCTGTATTAACTGTGCAGCATGCATCGATGAGTGCCCTGTTGAAGCGATAGTTGATGAGGATGATAATCCAACAGGTGAAGATATTTATTATGTCTATGCTGACAAATGTGTAGAGTGTGTAGATCACCACGATGAGCCAGCATGCGCTGAATCATGTCCTACTGAGGGCTGTATCGTTTGGGGAGATGTCCTCGAAGGCATGCCCGCACTAGAAAGCAGAGGAGAGAAAGGCACTCCAGTTATAGAGGAGTAAGCTATCCCAGCATCAGGAACTCTCCTGATGTGATTTTAATCAATTTTTAATCTTTTTTTCGATAAAATCCCGCCCTAATGCTTTGCTGTTTCTGTATTGTAACACTAAGTAAAATATCAATTTTAGGAATATATATGGAGCGAACATTATCGATCATCAAGCCAGACGCGGTAGCGAAAAATGTGATTGGGCAAATTCTTGCTCGATTTGAGAATGCAGGGCTTAGAATAGCCGCAACAAAAAAGATACAGCTCAGCCGTGCAGACGCAGAAGCTTTTTATGCTGTACACAGTGAGAGACCTTTCTTTGGAGAGCTAGTAAAGTTCATGATTTCAGGACCAGTTGTTGTGACGGTTCTGGAGGGAAATAGTGCTATGGCAAAAAATAGAGATCTAATGGGAGCCACTAACCCAAAAGAAGCAGTAGCAGGCACGATAAGGGCAGATTTTGCAGAGAGTATTGATGCAAATGCAGTGCATGGAAGTGATTCAATTGAAAATGCAGATATAGAGATTAATTTCTTTTTTGCACAGAGAGAAATCATATAAGCTGAAGCTAAATGAAAATCAAGTTTGATAAAGTTGGCTCCTCAGAGAAGCCTTTTGAAATAGAATCTGAAGGGATTCATTTCGGAGGATCATTAAGAAAAGACGGATATCATCGTGTTGCATTAAAAGCAAGAATATATGGTGACATAGCCCTTGATTGTGATAGATGTGGCAATAGCTATAATCACAAGCTAGATAACAGTATAGCACTCTCTTTGAGAGATGAAGTACTCAAAGATAAAGAGGATTTGGATATAATTGAGTTTTTGGATGGGATGATTGATATCAGCTATATCCTAGAGAGCGAAGTTAATGCCCAAAAAAGCACTTATCATCACTGTCCAAAATGTGATAGTAGTGAAGAGAGCATAGAAATAGAATTTTAATATTTAGAAGGAATTATTATGGCAGTACCTAAAAGACGAGTAAGTAAGACTAGAGCAGCGAAGAGAAGAACACACTATAAGTTAACACTTCCTAGACCAGTAAAAGACGCTGATGGAACATGGAGAATGCCTCATCGTATGAATATGACTACAGGTGAATACAAAGACTAATGCCAATAGACAAAAAAACTGTACGCATTGCTATAGATGCGATGGGTGGAGATTTTGGTCCCGAGCCTATTATTGATGGATGTGTGCAGGCTCTCAATGAGAAAGACTTCTTGCCTATACTTGTAGGTGACAGAGAAGAGATACTCTCATACCTCCCTCTTTATTATCAAGATAAGGTAGAGATTGTAGATGCTTCTGATGTGATTAATATGAGTGATACTGCAACAGACGCGCTTAAAAGAAAAGACAGCTCCATATACAAGGCTGTAGAGCTTGTAAGGGATGGTGATGCTGATGGCGTGGTATCTGCTGGACACAGCGGTGCTACAATGACCGTTGCTACACTGCGAATTGGCAGACTTCCACACATCTCCAAACCAGCACTTGCTACCTTAATGCCTACAGATGCCAATCAAAAGACTTTAGTTCTTGATGTTGGTGCAGTAGTAGAGTGTAAAGCACAAAACCTTTATGAGTTTGGAGCTATGGGTGAAGCTTATGCACAAGAGGTACTCGGCATACCAAATCCTCGTATAGGACTACTCTCTAATGGATCAGAAGACAGCAAGGGAAACGAGCTGACCAAAGAAGCGTTTTTGATGTTAAAGGCTATCGATAACTTTCAGGGCAATATGGAAGGAAGAGATATTTTTAATGGCAAGGTAGATGTGGTAGTCACGGACGGTTTTACGGGAAATATCCTTCTGAAAACAAGCGAAGGGGTTGTGACGGCTATATTTTCACTCATGAAACAGCATATACGAAAATCATTACCCGCTAAAGTTGGTGCACTACTTATGAAACGGAAAGTATTTTCTAATCTTAAAAAAGAGGTTGACTATGCCGAATATGGGGGAGCACCCTTGCTTGGCATTAATGGATGTGCAATCGTGAGTCATGGAAACTCCAACTCAAAAGCGATTAAAAATGCTATTTTTCAGGCAATTAGCTACACAAGATCAGATGTCAACAAGCAGATAGAGACCCTGCTAATTGTTGGACAAAGTAGACTTAAAAACAATTCATAGCTAAGGGAGTAAAATGTCTAGAGATTTACTGCCATTTGCGGCATTTCGTTCTATTGGTGCTTATGCTCCAGAAAAGATTCTAACTAATTTTGACTTAGAAAAGATGATTGATACCAGCGATGAGTGGATTGTCAAAAGAACAGGTATAAAAGAGAGACGCATAGCAGCAGACGATGAGTTTACTAGTGACATGGGTGCTAAGGCAGCCGAGATTGCGATAGAGAGAGCAAATATATCTAGGAAAGATATAGATCTTGTGCTTTGTGCCACTGTTACGCCAGATTATTTCAACATGCCCTCAACTGCATGTATTGTATCTCATAAGCTTGGTATACGAGATGTACAGGCATTAGATATCTCTGCAGCATGCAGTGGCTTCGTTTATCTTTTGACTATAGCAAAAGCATTCATAGAATCAGGAATGAAGAAAAATGTATTGGTTGTAGGTGCAGAAAAGTTCTCTTCTATTGTTGATTGGACAGACAGGATTACCTGTATCCTCTTTGGCGATGGTGCAGGAGCAGCTATAATATCTGCAACTCAAAATAAAGAAGAGTCATTTATAGATGTGCATGCGAGTGCAGATGGTTCATATGCAGATTTCCTGATGACTCCAGCTCCAGGTTCAGTCAATCCAATGAGTCAGAAAACATTAGATGAAGGTCTAAATTTTGTCCAGATGAAGGGAAGTGAGACCTTTAAGTTAGCAGTAAAGACACTCACAAGAGATGTCAAAGAAATACTTGCCAAAAATAACATCAAGCCCGAAGACATACCTCATTTCATCCCTCATCAGGCAAATTATCGCATCATCAAAGCTGTAGGTGATGCCCTTAGAATGCGTGATGAACAAGTAGTATTAACCGTCCATAAATATGGCAATACATCAGCAGCCTCAATCCCTATGGCAATCAACGACCTGTATGAATCTGGCAACCTAAAGTATGGAGAACTAATGCTACTAGATACCTTTGGTGGCGGACTTACTTGGGCGAGTGCCCTTCTGCCTTATGTAGGTAATAAATATACTCATGATTAAATTAGGAATAATTACGATTTTCTTCTAACTCTTACTTTTTTTGGATCAAAAAGTGCAATCATCTCTTTGACCATGGGCTCCTTGAGTAGTGTTGATGGATCTTTCTCTTTGGCAGCTTCAGTATCTCCTGCTTCAGGTGCTATGCATGAGCTTTTCATCTCTATATCTTCTATGCTTGGATTAGTCGAAGTATCAATTACTTTTTTTTTAGGTTTTGATGAGGGGATATTGACTATCTTTGTCTCAAATCCAAAAAGATCTTGAACAAACATTTTGATTATACTCCAGTGCTGGATGAGCATTTTCTTATCTGCATCTTCTGCTGTGGAGTGCCATATAAGAGCGTTATCCTTGAAGCTTTCATAGCTAATATTTGATTCGAAACATTGCCCCAATTCATAGTCTCTGTCATAGATTTTTTTATTGAGCGATGTAAATTTAAGTGCACCCGCGTCAAGCTCAGAAGTCTCTTTGCCAGGCTCTATAGTTGTATTTTGTTCAGATAAGTTTGTGTCATTATTGTTTACTTTTGGAATATTTATTTGTGAAGGAGTTAAGCTTGGTGTAGCTTCTTTATCTGTTTTGATTTCTTTTGTCTTGGTACTGACTTGGGACTCTATTTCTGGTATTTCTATCTCTTTTTCTGGCGCTTTAACCCCCGCACCAGCAAGTTCTTTTTGTAGTGTTCGTATCATATCGTCTATATCACGAGTAGAGAGTGCTTCTATCATCTTAAAAAGTGTCAAAGAGAGGACAAATTCCCCATCACTTCCAAGTGCCAAAAGCTCTTTGGCATCTGCAAGTACTCTAAAAAACCTATCTATGATTAGTGGAGCAAAGCGACCGTCTTTAGCAAAAAGTAGTTCTTTGAGATATAGAGTAAGTTCATCTATCACCATTTCTGACTCATACTCTGATGCGAGAGTTATGAACTCCAGAACATTTGATTCATCTTTTGCTAAAATATGGTTGAGAAGATTATCCAGCAGAGACGGTTCAATGATGCCCAGCATATTGGTAATAGTGACCATATCAACATGGTTTTTCGAGTAGACAATGGCTTGATCCAGAAGAGTTAGAGAATCCCTAAGACTTCCAGCACCACTTCTTGCGATGACATCGAGGGCATCTTGTTCATAGCCAACATTTTCTTTGTTGAGGATATACTCTAGGTGACTAAGCACCAATTTTTGTGGAATTTTCTTGAATCTAAAATGCTGTGTACGGGACAGTATAGTTGCTGGTAGCTTTAGAGGATCAGTAGTGGCCAAAATAAATTTGACAAAATCAGGTGGTTCCTCTAGTGTCTTGAGAAGTGCGTTGAACGCTTGAGTAGTGAGCATATGGACTTCATCGATGATAAATATTTTGTATCTACCGATGCCAGGTTTATATTTGGTATGTTCTATAAGCTCCTTGATGTCATCAATACCACGATTGGAAGCGGCGTCCATCTCGATGATATCCATATGCCTGCTTTCATTTGCCATATCGCAGTTACTGCAACTATTGCAGGGATGAGAAGATGCTCCTTCTTCACATAGTAGTGCTTTTGCAAATATTCTAGCTGTAGAAGTCTTGCCAGAACCTCTAAGACCAGAAAAAAGGTATGCATGAGAGAGTCTATCACCATCAAGTGCTAGAGATAGGGTCTGAGATACAGAGTCTTGTCCGACAAGGTCATCAAATGTAGATGGGCGGTATTTTCTGGCCAATGCTAGTGACACATAGTATCCTTTGTTGCTTCTTTTAGGGATATCATTGTAGTGAATTTTTACTTTCAATTGGTATAATCAGAAAATAATAAAAAAGTACAAAGGCTAGACAAGTGAAGATGGATAACAGTAGAGAGAGTCGTAATGTAGATGATAGAAGATCCTCTTCAGGAGGAAAAAGACGAGGTATGCCGTCTATGGGCATTTTGATGGTGATATGGCCTCTTGCAAAGCCTTTGCTAAAGACAAAATTTGGTTGGGCTATTATAGGACTTGCTGCTCTTTCTTGGTTTTCAGGCTTTAATCCTTTATCATTAGTGGGCATGGGAGGAGGGGCAAGTTCAGTTGTAGTGGACAAAGCAAAAGATGAAAAAGAAGCTGTATTTATCAAAAAGGTATTAGCAAGTACAGAAGATGTATGGAAGCAGATATTGCCAAAATACGGCATGAAATATCAAGAGCCTGAATTAGTACTATATCGAGGCAGTACACAGAGTGGGTGTGGCTACGCTAGTGCACAAATGGGACCATTTTACTGTCCTGCTGATAGTAAAGTATATATTGATTTGGGTTTTTTCGATGAACTTGCACGCAGGCATGACGCTCCAGGTGATTTTGCACAAGCATATGTTTTGGCACATGAGGTTGGACACCATATTCAGAATATGCAAGGAACTCTAGCAAAAGTCCAAAGAGCTAAGCAAGGCTGGGGCGGAGATAGCAGTAAGTCAAATGCACTACAGGTACAAGTAGAGCTTCAGGCAGATTGTTATGCAGGCGTGTGGGCATATCATGCCCAAAAGATATTTGGCATACTAGAAAAAGGTGACATCGCCGAAGCATTAAACGCTGCCAGTGCAATAGGTGACGATAAGCTTCAGAGAGAGGCAACAGGACATGTAAGGCCTGATACTTTTACTCATGGAAGCTCAAAGCAGAGAATGGATTGGTTTAGTCGTGGTTTGGCAATAGGTGATTTGAGGCAGTGCAATACATTTAATTAGAAATTAATACTTAAGGGCAACTCTAATTTCTGATTCATTGGCTATAATTCTTTTCAATAAATGAGTAATAGGATAATTATAATGAGTTACAATCCACAAGAGATTGAAGCCAAGTGGCAAAAAATTTGGGATGATGAGGAGGCGTTTGAGCCTTCAGATTCCCTAACACAGAAAAAAAAATATATTCTCTCCATGTTTCCGTATCCAAGTGGACGGATACATATGGGTCATGTGCGTAATTACGCCATAGGAGATGCGATCGCTAGATACTATCGCAAACAAGACTATAATGTACTTCACCCAATAGGCTGGGATGCCTTTGGGATGCCAGCAGAAAATGCAGCTATCAAATACAAACAGCACCCAAAGAAATGGACCTATGAAAACATTGACTACATGAAAAAAGAACTCTCCGCTCTAGGACTTTCGTTTTCTAAAACTCGTGAGTTTGCAACCTGTGATGAGCTTTATACTCGTTGGGAACAGGAGTTTATCATCAAGATGCACGAAGCTGGACTGCTTTATAGGGAGTCGACTACTGTCAACTGGTGTGAGGAGTGTCATACAGTGCTTGCCAATGAACAAGTAGAGGAAGGGTGTTGTTGGAGATGTGAGAACGAAGTGCAACTCAAAGAAATGCCTGGATATTATCTAGATATCATTAAATATGCTGATGAACTGTTGGATGACTTGCAGACTCTTGAAGAAAAGTGGCCTTCTCAAGTGCTCACTATGCAGGGCAACTGGATAGGTAGATCACAAGGATTAGAATTTGATTTTGAGCTTAGTCCCCAAAGTAAGGCAAAACTAGGTGGTAAATTTGACAAATATACTGTCTTTACTACCAGAGCAGATACAATATATGGGATTAGCTATTCAGCCCTCGCAGCAGAGCATCAAATCGTGAAGTATATCGTAGAAAATAGCCTAGTAGAAGATAAAATAGCTAAGAAAATTGTGGCTATGGCCAACGCCAGTGAGAGAGACCGTATACAGGCAGACAAAGAAGGATATGCTCTTGGCATCACTGTTATACATCCACTTACAGGTGAAGAGATACCTGTATGGACGGCAAATTTTGTATTGGCATCTTATGGTGGTGGAGCAGTGATGGCTGTGCCTGCACATGACGAGAGGGACTTTGAGTTTGCTCATAAGTACGACCTGCCGATAAAAAGAGTTATTTGCGGCGGTGAGCTGCCTTATATAGACGAGGGGCTGCTTGAAAACTCAGCAGAGTTTAATGCTATGAAAAATACTAAGGCAAAAGAGAAGATAATAGCCTTTATGGAGCAGGAAAATATTGGCAAAGGTAAGATCAACTTTAAGCTTCGTAATTGGGGAGTAAGTCGCCAGAGATACTGGGGGGCTCCTATTCCTTTTGTACACTGTGATTCTTGTGGACTTGTGCCTGAAAAGATTGAAAATCTTCCAGTTGCTTTGCCTGATGATGTGGAAATCACTGGAGCAGGCAATCCGCTGGATAAGCATGCGACTTGGAAATATTGTACTTGTCCAAAATGTAGCAAAGATGCGATTCGTGAGACAGATACTTTGGATACTTTTGTGCAGTCAAGTTGGTATCAACTTAGATTTGCAACTCAGCCATCCAAGTGGCATGAAGTAGGTATAGATAAAGCAGATGTAAACTACTGGCTTGGAGTTGACCAGTATATAGGTGGCATAGAGCATGCCATTTTGCACTTATTATATGCTAGGTTTTTTACCAAGGTGCTTCGTGACTTAGGCTATCACGATATTGATGAGCCTTTTGAAAGATTATTGACTCAGGGAATGGTGCTAATGGATGGTGCTAAGATGTCCAAGTCCAAGGGAAACACAGTAGATCCAGATGCACTAGTGCAAAAGTATGGTGCAGATACTGCTAGACTCTTTACACTATTTGCTGCACCTCCACAAAAAGAGCTCGAGTGGAATGATTCTGCTGTGGATGGTGCTTTTAGGTTTATCAGAAAGCTTTATGATCGAAAGTCTAAGGTAGAGCATAGAGCATTGGTAGAAATAGACCAAAGCACTCTAAGTAAAGAGTCTAAAACTGCCAGAGTCAAGGTATATGAAGCACTACAAAAATCAAGTAATGTTTATGAAAAAAGTTTTGCATTCAATACTCTTATTGCAGCTTGTATGGAAGCACTTAATGCCTTGGATAAACAAGACGATCTAGGGGTCTGGACTGAGGGCATTTATATTATATTGAATCTACTTGAGCCGATCATTCCTCATGTAGCAAATGAATTGAGTGAGGAGCTTTTTGATAGAGAGAACTTCAAGGCAGTGCTTGAGGTCAAGGATGAGGTATTTGTCAAAGATAGTATCCTGTATATGGTGATGATAGGCGGTAAAAAAAGAGCAGAAGTGGAGGTGAGTGCCAACACAAGCCAAGAAGAGATACTCACTGCTGCCAAAGAAGCAGGAGCTAAATGGCTGAAAAATATGCAGATAGTAAAAGAAATTGTCGTACCAAACAAGCTAGTGAACCTAGCGGTTAAACCCAAAATAGGCAAGTAGGGTGGATTTATCCACACAAAGAAGGACACAATGAGTATCGAAATCAGAAAAATCTTATCCATTACAATCTCGGCATTGCTACTATCAGCTTGTGGTTATAAACCAGTATCCCACTATACTAGTGCCATGGTTGTTGAGCCTCTATACCTAGTTGTTAAGCTATCGAGCAAAGAGCCAGATACTGGTTTATTTTTGAAAGATGAATTAAGAAAAGCCATTGCCCATAGACTGGGCATTAGAACTAGCAAGGACGAAGAGGCTCCTAGTAGGTTAATAGTTTTATACAATAACATTTCATATACTGCCTTGGGATACGATACAGATGGTTATGTGGAGAGATATAGAGTAAATATGACAACAGAGTTTCGCTTCAAAAGTGAAAAAGAAGAGTTTGTTAAAAAGATCATAACTTCTCATGAGGCTGATGTGACTCAGAGTGCACTGGAGTCTTCAAGAGCCAAACAAGAAGCGATTAAGGAATCTACAAAAAAGGCGGTTGATATCTTTGTGGCGTTCATGGCAGCAAAAGCAGTGAAAAATGAGAAATAATATATGCAGCGACTAAAAAGCTTTTTAGACTCAAAGCCTCTATGTTATAAAGAGATTGACCATGAGCGAGTGCATATTGCCTACAAAGTACTCAAGCCACACATAAGACGACCCAAAACGATACATATGGTAGGAACCAATGGTAAAGGGACTACGGGGAGGATTATTGCTCATCTTTCTTGGAGGTCAGGCTTATCAGTAGGACATTTTTCTTCTCCTCATATTCTGAAATTCAACGAACGAATCTGGCTTGATGGTTCAGATGCAAGAGATCAGACTCTTAACAAGGCTCACCAAAAGCTTTTTGGTATCTTAGGTAGAGAGATAAGCGAGTCATTGAGTTATTTTGAATACAGTACTCTGCTGGCATTTATAGTATTTGAGGATTGTGATCTTATGATTCTAGAAGCAGGACTTGGTGGTGAGTTTGATGCAACTAATGTCTGTGACAAAGAGCTGAGCGTTATCACGCCAATCGGTATCGATCATCAGGCTTTTTTGGGTGACACGATCGAAGAAATCGCAGCTACCAAGATACGCAGTATTCAGAAGCAAGTTTTGTTAGCTCCTCAGGTGTATGATGAGGTTGTGGAGGTAGCAAAAGATATTGCCAGTAATGTAGGGGCAGACCTGTGTGTCTGCCCTGCCAGTAATGTAGGGGCAGACCCGTGTGTCTGCCCACAAGCCAGCACACAGATTGACCCCTACAAATTGCAAAAAATTTCAGAACACAAAGGCTGGGGAGATTACCTTATAGGCAATGCAATAGTGGCTTTGCAGGCGTTAGCCATTTTACATATAAAATATGATGTCAAAGATTTATTGGACTTAGAACTATTCGGACGCTTTTATGCACTGGTGGATAATATTCGCATCGATGTGGGTCACAATCCTTTGGCTGCCAAAGCCATTGTTGGATCCATGAGCTCAGAGACAGTATTGATATACAACTCACTAGACGATAAGGACTATGAAGAAGTTTTGCGTATTCTCAAACCCAAGGTTAAGCGAGTGGAGATCATACCCATAGAGTCTCAACGAGCCGCAACAATAGATAAAATAGAAAATGCCCTCAAGATTGTGGGGCTAGAGTATGGTTATTATCAAAACAAGCTGAATGAAAATGAAAACTATCTAGTATTTGGATCATTCTATGTAGTGGAAGAGTTCCTTCGGAAATCAGGACTATAAAACAGACATGTATCAAAGTAATATTTATGAATACTTAGAAAATTTAAAAGCAGCGAAGCTTCTTATCTGTAAAGACGATAAAGAAGCGATAAGCATAAGAGATATAGCAGTGTTCCAAGGCTATGAAGCTTTTGTATTACCAGACATCAGAGTGTTACCAGGGGATGATATGCGTTCTTATGGCGATGAACTCAGGGAGATGTTTTATCAGATAGGATGTTATCATGGTTGTCAAAATAAAAAACTCCTGATTTCTCCTCTAAGATCCTTGCTCTTTCCTTTGCCAAAAGCACAATATTTCCAGACTATGAGGCTTGAGTTTGGAGATACGGTATCGTTGGTTGATCTAAAAGATAGGCTCTACTGCTGGGGATATCACTTTGTAGATATTGCCACTGTGCAGGGTGAAGTCTCTTTTCGTGGGGATATTATTGATATCTATCCTATAGGAAGTGACAGACCTTATCGCATATCATTATTTGATGAGCTAATAGAGACGATTCAGCACTATGATGAAAGTAGCCAAAAGAGGCTAACTGAGGAGTTAGAAGAGCTGGAGATTACAGCAGCTTTTTTGGCACTGAGTAGAGATGAGCATGAAGATTTTAGGCACAGAGTTGAATCTAGTGCCTACGATGCCTTTGTCAAAGATATAGATTCATTGGGGCTTTGGCACCTTAGGGAGCTAGCAGAGAGTGCATTTATACAGTTTGATGCCATATGTGTGTCTGATCTCAAAGAAGAACTCGATGAGATATACGCACTTAGTACTCCGCTACTAGGAAGAGTTGCATTTCCTGCTGAGATAATACCGCTCTCTATAGGGTATAGAGATATAGAGGTGCTAGATCCTAATAAGTTTCTAGAGACACATAGAGATAAGAAAGTTACGATTATTGCCAAAAACGAAAGTATTGTGCGAGGATCTGGGCTTGATTGGGGTCAGGCTGGGGAAATAGATTTTGTTTATCAAGAAGGCATAATCAATCTCTTGAGTAAAAATGAACTTATTATCTCTCTCAATAAACCTTTTAAACGAAAACGGGTTAAAAAAGTCAGTATTGTTCTTGATGAGCTTAGCATGGGCGACTTTGTGGTGCATGAAAATCATGGCATAGGGATCTTTAAGGGTGTGCAGAAGAGAGAGGTGCTAGGGGCAACAAGTGAATTTGTAGTGATGCAGTATCAAAATGAAGATACCCTACTAATCCCAGTTAGTAGCCTAGAGGTGATAGATCGTTTTGTGGCAGAAGGAGGCTCGCTTCCTGTGTTGGATCGTTTGGGCAAGGCAAGCTTCAAACGACTCAAGGGGAGAGTGAGAGATAAACTCTTCGCTATAGCAAGCCAGATTATACAGCTTTCTGCCAAAAGACACCTCAAGAGAGGCATAGTGCTCAAAATACCAGAGGAACATACCATTTTTATGTCTGAAGCTGGTTTTGTGCATACTGAGGATCAAGAGCAGTCTATAGAAGATATGCTCCATGATATGGCTTCTGGCAAAATGATGGATAGACTACTCTCAGCCGATGTGGGCTTTGGCAAGACAGAAGTAGCTATGAATGGCATGTTTATAGCAGCCAAAAATGGATACCAGACGATGATGATAGCTCCGACGACACTTCTTAGTTCACAGCACTTCAAGAGCCTAAAAGAGAGATTTTATGGTCATGGCATATGCATAGCCAAACTAGATAGATATATCAGTCCCAAAGAGAAACGGACTGTTTTGGCTGGCTTGAGTGACGGAAGCATAGATATGGTAGTGGGCACTCATGCATTATTGGGAGCCAAGTTTAAAAACCTTGCATTTGTAGTTATTGACGAGGAGCACAAATTTGGAGTCAAGCAAAAAGAAGCACTCAAGGAGATTGCAACAGATGTACATTTGCTCTCTATGTCTGCAACCCCTATACCAAGAAGCCTAAACCTTGCACTTTCGGAGATAAAAAGCTTTTCTGAGATACTTACTCCTCCTACTGAGAGGCAAGGGGTGAGAACTTTTGTCAAGAGTTATGACGATAGCGTGATCAAAGAAGCGATACTGCGAGAGAAGCGTCGCGGAGGACAGATTTTTTATGTATTCAATTCTATTGCGGGCATTGAAGAGAAACGAAAAGAGCTACTTTATATCTTGCCTGATTTGAGGATCACTGTGTTACACTCCAAGATATCTGCTATCAAAACAGAAGATGAGATGATGAAATTTGAAGATGGAGAGTATGACTTGTTGCTTTCTACTTCCATAGTAGAGTCAGGCATTCATATGCCCCATGCCAACACTATGATCGTAGATGGGGCTGACAACTTTGGTATAGCAGACATGCATCAGCTCAGAGGTAGAGTCGGTAGAGGCACCAAAGAAGGATATTGTTACTTTATTGTCACCGACAAGGAGAGGCTTACTGAAAATGCCAAAAGGCGATTACTTGCATTAGAATCTCATTCAGAGCTGGGTTCTGGTGCCGTATTGGCGTTTAACGACCTTCAGATTAGAGGTGGCGGCAATATTATAGGAGAGGCTCAGAGTGGTCATATCAAACAGATAGGCTATTCTCTTTACCTAAGAATGCTTGAAGATGCCATCAGAGAACTCAGTGGTAAAGACAAAGAGGTGACAAAAAATATTGATATGAAACTCGCTGTGGATGCCTATCTCAACGAAGAATTAATAGAAGAAGATAGGCTTCGTTTAGAGCTGTATCGTCGTCTTTCTCTTTGTGAGAGCACAGGAGAGGTATATGAGATAGAAGAGGAGATAGAAGACAGGTTTGGAAAGCTAGACAAGGTGACTAGGCAGTTTATTGATGTGATTGTTATGAAAGTATTGGCCAGAGAGCAAGCTATATCCAAGGTTTCATCTTATGGAGATAAAGTTTTTATAGAGTTTATGGATAGTTCCAAAGATAGAACCGTACTCAAGGCACCAAGTAAAGACGATGACGATATCATCGCTACTGCTATGGGCTATCTCAAGCGATAATTTTAATCTTAATGTGCTATTATACTTTAATTCAAAGTTTCCATAGGAGCATAAATGGCAGGAGAGATGATAAGGTTTCTTGAGTCAGAGATTCTCAAGGGCAAACATTTTCCTGTCGGAAGCAGAGACAGACTCAGAGCCACACTAGTCAATCTTTTTATCTTGGTTGGTTCATTTGTCATCTTGCTTTATGCTTATGAAAATATGGTTCAGGGCTATTATGGGATATTAGCTGTTGAGATGGTGATGGTACTAGTCTTGGTAATCGGATATCTCGTATTTCCTTATTATACCAATATCGAACAGATCTCTTATATGATATTGGGTGCGTTGACTTTTTTGCTAGCGATTTCACTGGTACTTCCCGATAAAGATCCAGAACTTTCCATATTTTGGCTAGCATCACTTCCGATTTTTGTCTTTTATTTTTTGGGTGTTAGGAAAGGTATTGTTTGGAATGGATATATGTTTGTTATTTTGCTTATTGTGCCTTTAATTTCTTTTGTAGCTGATGTTAAGTTCGTCTATACTTGGGAGCTGCTCTCTCAAATCATAGTGGGTTTTTTGATAGTCTCATATATGCTTTATATTATAGAAAAAGAGCGAAGCTCTTATGAACAGAGGCTCAATGTAGCCCTTAAAGAGAATACAATGCTCTTCAAAGAGGTACATCATCGCACCAAGAATAATATGCAGGTCATCATGGGGCTTCTAGAGTCACAATCATTCAAGATAGACGAGCCTAAATATAGAAAAATGTTTGAGGCACATATAAACCGCCTCAAAGCGATGAGCTTAATGCATAAAAATCTTTATTCAGAGCAAAATTTTGAGCAAGTAGATATCAAAAAATATCTCAGAGAGGTTATTAGCAGTTTACAGTTATATACAGAGCATAAAATAGAATCAGACATAGATGAGATTATGATTGACATGAAAGATGCCATGAATATAGGATTAATCGTAAATGAAGCAGTAACTAATTCCATAGAGCATGCCTTTGGAGGTGACAATGAGGGAAATATAGATATCTCACTCAAACACATAGGACACAGATGCTCATTGGCTATCAAGGACAACGGTAGAGGTTTTGACACAGAAAAAACATATAAGTCTCTCGGTGTGACACTTATCAGAGATCTCAGTAGTACTCTTCATAATAGTGCTATTGTGCTGAGTGGCATATCTGGCACCTCCATAACAATATATTTTGACCTCAAGGAGTATTAAGATGACTATGCCTAAAAGAATAGTAATAGTAGAAGACGAGGTAATCACTCAACGATTTCTTCAGGATATTTTTGGACAATACGACACTACAATAGCAGGTTGCTTCGACAATGCAGGTGATGTGATGGCTAATATCAAAGACATGAAGTGTGATATGATTCTTATGGATATCAATATCAAGGGACCAGTAGATGGCATACAGCTTGCTAGGAAGATATTGGATAAGTATGAGATTCCTATCGTATTTATCACAGCACACAATGATGATGAAACAGTAGAAGAGACGCTGGAGCTGTCTCCATATGGTTTTATCTGTAAACCTTTTACTAGCAAAGATGTCATAGTAACGATACAGATAGCTTATAAGCGTTATCTTGCCCATAACAAAGTACTTGAGGTAAAAGATGAAATAGCTACAAATCAAGACATAATAGTTAGTGAAAAGTACACTTATGTACAAGACGATTCTCAACTCTATGAGGATGGAAAGCCTGTAGATCTGACCAAGAATCAACATATGTTAGTCAGCGTACTTATGCAAAATATCAATCAAACGGTTAGCTATGACACTTTAGTTGCTACTATTTGGGGAGATACACCTATAGCAGATTCGGCACTTCGAACACTGGTTTATTCAGTTAGAAAGCTCTTACCAGCATTGCCTATAGTCTCCCACAGTAAGATAGGGTACGCACTGGAGACCGAATAAACCATCACATGAGCAGTGACTTTACAATTATATTAATAAAATAACACTTTTTTGACATAATACTAATTTCTTAATATAAAATTTGACATTTTTATATTATAATTATGAATTATTTTGTAAAAGCCAAACCTTCTGAAAAGCTGGGACGGAAAGCCACGGGTCGTATAGCTTTAGTTTAAAAGTGTTAGATAGCCGGGTTACTTTATATTTGAGTAATAAGGATTATAATTATGAAACACATCAAGCAATGGATAAAAGTTTTTACACTTTTACTACTTTCAACACTTTTTGGAACTACGGCATTACAAGCGGTAGATATTCCCCTAGATAACACTATTGCAAAAATTAATGGTGATGGTAATCTAGCTACATGTAGTACAGGAGATACCTATAGGCTAGGTACAACTGCAACATATAATGGTCAAGCACTTGACATTTTACTTACTATTACTGCTACAGACAATGAGTATCCTCTAATAAATCAAGGTGCGGGAGATTGTATAGGTGTTGATAGTGGGATACTTGAGACTCGACTTCGTGACAGATCTGGTGTTGCTGGATCTGGAAGTGATGCGGATACCATAGCATTTATGGATTTGCAGGTTTCTATAGTACAGCAAGGAATGACTACGCCCTTGGAGGTTGACAGGATAGTCTTTTCAGGATTTGACTTAGATACAAACGGTGTAGCCGACACAGCAGCTGTAAACTATACAGGAACAGATGATATTTATATGATAGCACCTAGTAGGGGCTATATACAAGCTGGTGTATCCAATGTTGCGTATAGCGAGGGTAATTTTGGTGCAGGCTATAATGTGAAACTCAGGGGTCAAAATACAGGAAACTGTAATGACTCGGCAACTAACCCAGATGCAGCTTGTCGTGGTGGTGGGATTGTTGTAGAAGGCACTAATGGTCCAAATAAAGTAACATTGGCAAATATAAGAGTCATAAATGACAATGCATATGGAAATTATACTACAGATGCCGCAGCCCATAGATTGATTCAACTTTCATTTAAGGAAGTGGACTTTGAGAATATTCTTCAAAGCAGTATAGACCATGGAGATATACCTGCGTCATATGGCGATGCTTTTCATGCTGTATCAGTATATACAGTACTTGGTTATGGGTACCCTGCAGATAATGAAAATGCACAAAATTCACTCAATGCAGATGCAGATGATAATCCAGATGTAGGAAACATTAATTTTGATGATGAAGATGGTGTACTTATAGGCAGTCAGCCAACAGTTGGTTCTGAGCTCAATATGACAGTCGGTTTTTCATATGACCTCAATGTAACAAGTATTGGAAATGGATTTTTAAGTGTTTGGATAGACCTCAATGGTGATGGTGATTTTGATGATGCAGGAGAACAAATACTAACTGATCATGTTCTCTCAAGTGTTGTTGCCATTAATACGATTGTTCCCGTCACAATCCCTGTAGATAATTATGTAGGGCAATCCTATGCACGATTTAGATTTTCAGAAAATGCAGGTGTTGCATCTTCTGGTAATGGAGGAAATGGTGAGGTTGAGGATTACACAGTATTCTTTAATCCCGCAGGTAATATCACGGGACATATTTATAATGATTTAAATGGGAATGGTACACAAGATGCAGGAGAGCCAGATTTGGCTAATGTAGATGTGGTCATAACTGCTGCAAATAATGAAGTGCAAACTATTACTACTGATGTAAATGGTGATTATATTGCAACAGGCGTGGCTGTAGGTGATTCGTCGGTAGATATCGATGAGACGACACTACCGGTAGGTGCCAGCCAGACAGAAGGGACAGATCCTACCACGGTCTCTGTTAATGCAAATACGGATAATTTCGAAGAGAACAATGGATTCAACATCCCTGGCGGGACACTTACTGGACACCTCTATAATGACCTAAACAACAACGGTACACAAGATGGTGCTGATACAAATATGGCCAACGTAGATGTCAATGTAACAGATTCGGGTGGCAATACGCAGATTGTCTCAACAGATGCTAATGGTGATTATGTTGCTTATGGACTGCTTGGAGGAGATGTTACGGTAACCATTGATGTGTTGGACCCAGATTTCCCTATAGGTGCTACTCAAACAGAAGGGACAAACCCTACTATCGTGAATATCGTTTTTGGGGCAACTAATACAGAGGAGAACAATGGGTTTTATCAAGTTCCTCCTCCTGCAGGACAAGGAGAAGTCTGTTATGGGCTTTCAGACGGTTCAGATGAATTGGTTCTTTATGATGCAGATAGTGCTACAGATACTATTATAGGTTCCAATAATGCACCAAATAATGATATTGAAACTATGGCATTCAATGTCGACCGTTCTGTACTATATGCTTTTGATAAAGTAGACAATGGAGATGTGCAACTGGGTACTGTCAGTCAAACCGATGGGTCATTTACATTCATTGCAGGTGGTGTAGATGTAGATCAAGATGGACAAGCTTCCGGTTCTGATGGCAATAAACGAATTAGAGATATCGATGCAATGGGATTTGACCCAGTTACGGGGAATCTATATGCTGCAGTGATTGATGAGCGTGTGGGTAATGGAAATGAATTACTTATACAGGTGAATCCTACAACAGGAAAATTGGTTTATGATGCTTTTGGTGCGGGCGTGGACTATGTTGAAATTGATACCAATGGGGCAGGTGTTCCGAATGATATTGATGATTTGGCTATAGATGCTGATGGTACAATGTATGCTAGCGCCAACAATAGTGGAGGAAACGATAGACTTGTTATTATCAACAAAACTACCGGAGCAGTAACAGATCTGGGAAATTTCCATGATAGCTCCAATAATGCAGTTGAAGATTTAGAAGGAATGACCTTTACACATGATGGCAGACTTTTTGTATCTAGTGGTACTACCAATATTATGTGGGAAGTAGATAAAGCAAATGGATTGTCTACACAGTTTGGGACATTTACGAATGGTAGCGACTATGAAGGAATTGCATGTACCTACAAGAAAGGTGATATTTCAGGACATCTCTATAATGATTTAAATAGAAATGGAACACAAGACGCAGGTGAGCCAGACTTAGCCAATGTAGATATCGTTATTACCGATACTTTTGGTACCCCTACAACAGTGCAAACAGATGCAAACGGTAATTATCTGGCACAAGGCATATATGTAGGAAACGCATTGGTTAATATAGATGAAAATGACCCTGACTTTCCAACAGGGGCATTCCGAACAGAAGGGGGAGATCCAACCACTGTAACAGTAGTGGCAGACACAAATACCTTTGAGGAAAACAATGGATTTAATATTCCAGGAACACTAACAGGGCATATTTATAATGACATCAATGGAAACGGTACACAAGATGCAGGTGAACTGAATTTAGAAAATGTGACGGTAACTGTAACTGACTCAAATGGTGTGGACCATGTAGCATTGACAGGTGCAGATGGTAATTATACGGTATCAAATCTTGGTGCAGGAAATGCAAGTGTAAACATCGATGAGAGTACTGTACTTGGCGGTACAGCTATACAAACAGAAGGAAGCAATCCGACAAATGTAACAATTGTTTCTGGTAATAATGTGGAAGAGAATAATGGATTCTTCGTACCAGCAACACTTAACGGTCACCTCTATAATGACTTAAATGGAAATGGTACACAAGATGTAGGTGAGCCAGATTTAGCTAATGTGGATGTGGTTGTTACTGATGCAAATGGTACAACACAAACTGTTACTACTGATGCAAATGGTGACTACACAGCCACAGGATTAAGTGCAGGAGATGCTACAGCAGATATTGATGAAGCAACACTTCCAGCAGGTTCAGTACAAACAGAAGGTACAGACCCAACCACAGTCACGATTGCTCCAGGTGC
>JAAXPZ010000034.1 GCA_012329065.1 Sulfurovum sp.
AGAAAAAGAGCCATATTTTCTAAGATTTGTTGATCTTCCTGGTTTTGGATATGCAAAAGTGTCCAAAACACTTAAGCAAATTTGGCAAAAAAATCTTGTAGAATTTATAGAAAAAAGAGTATCTATAAGAGTTTTTATACACCTTAGAGATGCACGACATCCAAATGCTAAAATTGATAATGAGGTTGAAGGCTATATTGAGAGCTTTATTCGCCCAGACCAGAGATACCTAGCGTTATTTACTAAGATAGATAAACTTAATCAAAAGGAAAAAACTGCACTGAGAAGAAAATTTCCAGATGCTGTTTTCATTTCTAATTTCAAAAAAACTGGAGTAGATAGGGTGCATCGAGAAATATTTGAGAGTATATTTGGAGCGGTAGACGATGAAGCTGATTAGAGCTACACTACAAGATATCCCCAGCATGTTATCATTGGTCGCAGATGAAGTAAAAAGTGGTGTGATACTTGACAGGAGTGCAGATGAGATTGCCACCAATATACGATCCTACACTCTAGCAAAAGATGGCAATCATCTACTAGGGTATACTGCCTTGCATATACACTCTCCTAGGCTTTCCGAAATAAGAAGTCTAATCGTTGATGAGCATCATAGAGGAAAAGAAATAGGTAAAAATATTGTTCTCTCAGCATTAAAGGAGGCAAAAACATTAGATTTAGAGGAGGTTCTAGTGTTGACATATTTGCCAGATTTTTTTCTAAAGCTAGGCTTTAGAGAGATAGCAAAAGAGAGCATCCCAGAGCATAAAATATGGGCTGACTGTATTAAGTGTATTCATTTCCCTATCTGCAATGAGGTTTCATTGATGTATACCATAGAGAAGCAAGGTTAGGCTCAGTGCTCAATAAGGTTCTCTGGATACTACTTCTGGCGGTCACTGTCTCTTTTGTGATATTCTACCCTATACTAATATCTATGTATGTTTATTTACCTTTGTTTATCGGCTTTGCAGGGTATATGATTATCTGGGGAATTGATGGTCATGGCGTAAGATATATATGGTTCCCAATGATATATCTGTTAAATCTTGAAGCAAATCTGTCTCTGCCTATATTTCTTTCACTTATGGCTGTTTTACTTTTCTACCTGACTTTATATGAAAAGGTACGATATTTTAAGCGTTGTTCAGTATGTGTAGGGCTTCTGTCTGTGATTGCAATCAATATATACTATTTTGTACTGTTATTAGGGTATGATTTCATGTTTGACACGACAAGTATCTTTGTGGATTCATTATTGTTATATTCACTTATATTTGATCTTATTTTTGTGGTATTAATATGAGATATAAAATTGTTATATTTCTTTTTTTGGGTATTTGGGCTTTGATGATTAGTAGGCTGTATCAGGTAAGCATAAAGTCTAGTTATTACTATGAAAAATTAGCAAAAGAAAATATCGAGAGAAAAGAGTATATGAACCCTGTGAGAGGTGAGATAGTAGATGTTGATGGAAGTTTTCTAGCTATTAATAAGATAGGTTTTTCACTCTCTATTGCTCCGCATTTGGATAAAAAAAGTGTTCGACTCGAAGATGTGATCTCTTCACTTAAGTCATTATTTCCCGATATCAATAAGTCTGTCATGGAAGATATTTATCGTAAAAAAAGTTCACCCTATAATCATAAGTATATCAAAGTGATTGACTTTGTATCTTATGGAGATATGATGAAGGTTTACCCGAGTCTGAGTATCAATAAGCATGTTAGAATAGATGCTCAGACGAAACGATATTACCCCTATGGTCAGTATGCTGCCCACATAGTAGGCTATATCGGAAGATCCAATAAAAAAGAAAATGACAAAGACTTTGTCGCTAAGGCAGTTGGCAGAGCAGGAAAGAGTGGACTGGAAAGGTATTACAATACGCTACTTCAGGGAGAGCTAGGCTATACAGTGACCAAGGTCAACGCACGAAATAGAGCACTAGAGGTACTAGAGCAAAAAGATCCTGTAAGCAACAGAAATTTGATGCTTAATCTTGACATGAAGCTCCAAAAATATATTTATTCACTCCTCAAAAAAAGGGCAGCTATTGCAATAGTCATGAAAAACACAGGAGAGGTGATGTCAGCCGTCAGCAACCCCAGCTATGACCCAAATCTATTTGTAGATGGTATCTCTGTCAAGAATTGGAAGAAGCTTCAAAACAATCTAGGCCATCCGTTTACCAATAAGTTTATTCATGCTGTTTATCCACCAGCGTCTGTTATCAAGATGGGGGTAGCACTTGCAGTTTCTGAGCATGATAAAAAAGAACTCAATAGAGATGAAAACTGCACTGGACATATAAATGTTGGAAAAAGTAAACATAAGTTTAGATGCTGGTCAAAGTGGGGTCACGGTACAGTGGGTCTGAAGCGTTCTCTTGTGGAGAGCTGTGATGTTTATTATTACAACAAAAGCCTAAAGATAGGTATAGATAATATAGCACAAACCTTGAAAAAAATAGGGCTTGGAATCAAGACTGGTATCGACATGCCCTCAGAGTACAATGGGGTTATCCCAGATAAAGCGTGGAAGAAAAAAAGATATGGATTGCCATGGTATATGGGAGAAACGGTTATCGCTGCAATAGGTCAAGGCTATAGCAATGTAACTCCACTGCAAGTAGCAAGACATACGGCATTTTTGGCAACAGGGAAACTTGTAACCCCAATGTTTACTAAAAAGATAAATGGTCACCCAGTGAAAATGAAGTCAAAAAGAATAAGATTCGATACAAGGTACATGAATGAGATTCGTTCAGCCATGTTCGATGTTTGTAATACAAAAGTGGGAACAGCTTATAAGACTATGCATGATCTACCGATCAAGGTAGCAGGCAAGACAGGAACTGCACAAGTAGTGTCAATTCCTCAAGATGTAAAAGAGAGAGCAAAAGAGGAAGATATGGCATACTTCAAGCGATCTCATGCCTGGATTACCACTTACGCACCATTTAAAAAGCCAGAATATATAGTTACAGTACTTGTAGAGCACGGTGGACACGGAGGAAGCACAGCAGGGCCTATTGCAGCTGATATATACAAGTGGCTCTATTATAATGGTTACTTTAAAAATCATCCTTTTGAGAAAGTGCAAGCAGAGTTAAAAACTCAAGAGGAAAACAACGAGACAAAAAAGAGCCTGTAAAACTTTAAAGTGATTCAAATCTTTTTGTTTCACGATTTTTTATAACTTTATCAAACTCTCCTATGACCCCATTCATTGATATGTAAACCCCATTATCTATATCTGCTTGTAAAAATCCATATGCCATAGCAATATTGGCAGTTGCCTCAACTTTGTCTACCCTGTATGGAGTCATGGCTCCGGCAAATACTATTCGCTTATCAATATTAGCAGCATATATCTTTTTTGCACTCTGATCCATGGTATCTGTCCCATGTATGATTATGATATCTCTAAATTCACTTTCTCTTATCGCGTCAAGAAGTAGCACCCTGTCATCCTCATCTATATCTAGTGAGTCTTTACCTATGATAGTGATGATATTTAGCTTGGTTCGCCACTTATGTGCTATTTCCTGCAGAGTGCTTGCCTGCTGATCTATATCTATCAGTCCAGTTTCTGGATTATAGTGCTTGTTAAATGTACCACCTGTAGATATAAATAGTATTTTTTTCACTAGATTTCCTTATTTTGTATCATTTATGGTAAAATAACGGATTATTTTACAATAGGATTATAACATGATAATGAAGGGTAAAAAAGGGATTGTTTTAGGCATTGCCAACAAAAGATCAATTGCGTATGGTATAGCTAATGCCTGTAGAGAGCAGGGGGCAGAGATGGCGATTACATTTCTCAATGAGAGATTTGAGGGAAAATTAACTCCTATAGCTGAAGACTTGGGCTGTTCTGATAGACTCTATCCTTGTGATGTGAGCAAAGCAGAAGAGATAGTAGCACTTCGCGAAACGATAGCTAAAGATATGGGTCAGATAGATTTTATCGTCCACTCTATCGCATTTGCACCAAAAGAGGGGCTGGATGGAAGATTTATAAATATCCCAAAAGATGCTTTTGATGTCGCTATGAATATCTCAGTGTACTCTTTGATAGAATTAGCTAGAGAGCTAAAGCCAGTCATGAGTGACAATGCCTCTATTTTGACCTTAAGCTATTATGGCGGTGAGAAGTATATTCCAAACTACAATCTCATGGGTATCGCCAAAGCTACACTTGAAATGACAGTCAAATATCTAGCTGAAGATTTGGGTAAAGACGGTATCAGAGTTAACGCTATATCCGCAGGACCTATCAAGACTTTGGCAGCTGCTGGCATAGGAGAATTCTCTTTTATCCTAAAGTGGAACCAAGCCAATGCACCACTCAAAAAGAATGTAACGATCCATCAGGTGGGCAACTCTGGCATGTATTTACTCTCTGATCTAAGCTCGGGCGTGACAGGGGAAATTCATTATGTAGATGGTGGATACAATGTAATGGGCATGCCTGCGGTTGAATTTGATGATAAGGGTAAGCCTAGCTTGGTTTGGAAGGGATAGTTTCATAATAAAATAGGATTTATGATTTGCAATTTAAAAAAGATTCGCAGGAGTTTTTAGAGAAAAAAGCTTTCTTCGATAGGCTACTTACTATTTATGGTCGCAATGCGACCTTGGAAGCACTAAAAGATAATTCTATCCAGATATACAGACTGCACATGACTAGCTCCAACAAGCCAGCAAAAGT
This sequence comes from Sulfurovum sp., assembly GCA_012329065.1. Lineage (GTDB taxonomy): Bacteria > Campylobacterota > Campylobacteria > Campylobacterales > Sulfurovaceae > JAAXPZ01. The sequence goes on from JAAXPZ010000034.1 coordinate 4,723, forward strand.
ACTGACACATATTATCAATTATGCAGCAAATAGGGGAGTGGAGGTACTATATCATGATAAAAAATCACTTTCTAGAATATCCAAAAATACTAAGCAAGATCAAGGAGTGGCTTTAGATATTGTAATGCCATACGCTTCAGGCATAGATGAGTTTATTTCACTGAATAGTAGTTATCGCATCATGGCCCTAGATGGCATCACAAACCCCCAAAATCTAGGAATGATTATCCGTTCCTGTGCTGCTGGGAGTATCGACGCCGTCCTTATGCCAGAGAAGTCAAATGCACAAATGTCAGCACTTGTGATCAAGGCAAGTGCGGGTACACTCTTCAAGATACCTATCATCAAAACAAAAAGTCTGCACAGTGCCTTGATCACACTCAAAGAAAACAATGCATCCCTTTATATACTTTCAGCAGATGCTAGGAGAGCATATAGGGACGAAAAATATGACAGCAAATCTGTTTTTATACTTGGTAATGAGAGTAGTGGGGTTAGCCTAGAGGTCACAGAGCTTTGTGATAAAAGCATATCGATCCCCATGCATAGAGGAGTAGAGTCACTCAATGTAGCTGTGACTGCTGCATTGTTAGCTTTTATGGAATAGAATATTTGCACAAAATACTATGCAGAATAAAGATGCTTCGCTTTTTGGACATGGAAGCTCAACCCTATCTCCTTCTCTGTGCATCCAAGAGCTAGGGCTATCATTTGTGGCATGTGAAGCACTGGTAGCTCTACACTTCTACCCATGACTTTTGAGATACTTCCTTGATAGGTATCCATCTTGAGGTGACACAGAGGACATGGGGTGACCATGAGGTCTGCATTGTTATCCATGGCATCAAGCAGGGCATTTCCTGAAAGTACTTCTGAGGCGTGGTTTGCCTGAAGCTCTACATGAAAGCCACAGCATTTATTTTTGCTCTCATAGTTTACAGGATTACCCTCCAATGCAGAGATAAGACTATCTAGTGAAGTTGGATTGTATGGGTTTTCATGATTATTCGACTTGGCATGTAGCTCTGATGGTCTGATGTTGTGGCAGCCATAAAATGGTGCGATATTTAGGTGACTTAGTGGCACCTTCACCTTATCCTTAATTTTATCAAGTCCATACTCATCTATGAGGGTATATAAAAAATGTTTTATTTCTGAAGTGCCTTTATATTCCAGTCCTACCTCGGCTAGTTTTTCATTAACCTTGGTTTTCAGCTTTGGATCCTTGTCAAGTGCATGCTTGGTCATCTGCGAGTTAAGCTGACAAGTGTTGCAGATAGTAATCATAGTCAAGCCAAGCTTCTCTGCATAGCAGATATTTCTAGCATTCAGCACAAGTGCTAAAAACTCATCAAAATCCTGTAAATGACTTGCACCACAGCAAGATGCCTCTTCAAGTATAGTTATTTTGATTCCCAGCTTATCAGCTACTGCAAGTGTAGATGACAAGAGTTCTGGTGTTGATTGTTTTGCCGTACATCCTGTAAATAAGGCATAATGTAATTGACTCATCTCTTCTCCTTACAGCTTGTTTGTCATTGAGATTTCAATGAGCTTTTGGACTTCATCTAGATTTTTGATCTTGGGTACTGAGTCTATAAATGGTATGCCAGAATGCCAATGTATCTTGCCAGCTTTCATCATCTTGACCGCTGTGCTTACATGTTTATACATACCCATGTAGCCCTCAGAATAAACCACGATATCTGCCTCATCTAAAAAGCCATACTTTTTAATAGACCTTACAAAGCCTTCTGCATGTTTAGTAGCTATATTCCTCTTGGCAATTCCCTGTTCAAACTGCATATTATGAAGCTTGGTTATCTTCTCTAAAGGATCTAGCTCTTTAGGGCATGCTTCCACACATTCGTTGCACTTGACACAGTCCCAGACACCTATGCCCATTTCTGATGTGAGTTCTAGTCTATCTTTTCCAGCAGTATCTCTAGGGTCTATACTAAATCTATAGGCAGAGACCAAAGCAGCAGGACCTAGAAAGTCTTCGTTTACATCTAAGGCTGGACAAGAGTAATGACAAGCTCCACATTGTATGCAATAATCAGACTCAAGAAACTTTTCATTTGTCTCTGGAGATATAAGAGTCTCTTTGTTGGGTTTGGGGTCAATATCTGCTATAACAAATGGCTTGACAGCCGCATGCTTCTGCCAAAAGTCATCTTTGTCAATAATCATGTCTTTGATGGCTCTTTTTTGGTTCTGAGGTTCTATGATTAGCTCGTTGCCAAATATCTTGACTAAGCCTTGAGCATTTTCTTTGCATGCAAGTACAGCTTTTCCATTGACCTTGATGGCACAGGCACCACAGATACCATGTCTACAGGATCTTCTATATGAAAAGGATCCATCATGTTCGTATTTTATTCGGTTGAGTATGTCTAGCACTAATTCGTCTTTGGTAACGGTCATTTCATAGGTTCTATAATGAGGCAAACAGTCTGTCTCAGCATTAAATCTAAAGGTCTTGAGTTTGACATCAATTGGATGGGAAAAGTCTGGCTTATGCTCTTCTTCGTTGAGATACAGAAGCTCTTTGTCTACTTCTTCTTCGCTATGAATCATCTGAGGCTCCTTAATATGTTCTAGCTTCTGGCTTGAAGTGACCCAAAACTACTTCAGCATATTCTTGCTCTATAGTATAACCATCTCTTAGCGTAGCAAATGTGTGTTTGAGGAAATTAGCATCATCTCGTTCTGTGTGATCATCACGATAATGTGCTCCTCGGCTCTCTCGTCTCTCTAATCCACCCTTGACTATAAATAGGCTAAAATCAAGCATATGGCCTAACTCTATCGCCTCTTGCAGGTCTGTGTTGAAAGTTGATGATTTGTCGTCTATACGGATATTTTTGTATCTCTTGTAGAGTTCGCCTAGCTTTTCGATCTGGCGACTCAATGACTCTTCTGTGCGGAAGACTCCAGCATCATTACTCATACTGTTTTGCAACTCTTCACGAAGAGCAGGCACTCTCTCGTCTCCGTTGTTGTTTTTGACCCAGTTGTATTCATCTATCATGGTCTGAGCGTCTTTAGTTTTTGCTTTTGAGAATGAAAGACTGTCTAAATCCTCCAGAATAGCTTTTCCAGCTTCTCTCCCAAAAAAAAGTGCCTCTAGAAGCGAGTTGGCTCCCAAGCGGTTGGCTCCGTGTACCGATATACAACTACACTCACCAGCGGCATAAAATCCTTCTACTAGCTCAGTAGGGGATTTTCGTACTTGGCAGCGTTTGGTAACGGGGATACCACCCATGGAATAGTGTGCAGTAGCAGAGATAAGAATAGGCTCTTTGAGCATATCAAGCCCTTGAAAGGTGATAGCAAGCTCCCTGAGTTCAGGGAGTTTTTTGAGGATAATCTCCTCATCTATATGAGATAGATCCATAAATACAGCATCATCATTTGGCCCAACTCCTCTACCTTCACGAACTTCTTGCATGATTGCACGACTAACAACATCTCTAGAAGCAAGCTCTTGCACATTGGGAGCATACTTTTTCATAAATCTTTCACCCTCGCTATTGAAGAGCCAGGCACCTTCACCTCTAGCTGCTTCTGATATCAGTATGCCAGAACCCCCAAGTCCGCTTGGGTGAAACTGCACAAACTCCATATCCTCCAAAGGAAGTCCTTTTCTAGCAACCATAGACAAGGCATCACCTGTGTTAGCATGTGCGTTTGAGTTTACTTTATAAGCTCTCCCATAGCCCCCTGTAGCGAAAATAGTTGCCTTGGCGTTGAATATGGCTGGCTGAGAATCTCTGAGGTTAAAAGCCGCTATGCCCTTGACCTTGCCATCTTCATATAGTAAGTCAGCTGCATACCACTCATCAAAAACCTCTATGCCAGCTCTATCTGCTTGCTCATATATTGTTTGGAGCATAGTTAGACCAGTACGGTCTGAGGCGTAGCAGGCTCTGGGTTTGGATTGTCCACCAAATGGACGGATAGCGATCGTGCCATCTTTCTCTCTAGAAAATGCCGCACCCATTCTTTCTGCCCAGCGAATGGTCTCTGGAGCTCCTTTGCACATCATCTCTATGACATCCTGATCTCCCAAATAGTCACTTCCCTTAACTGTGTCAAACATATGCAGTTCCACTGAGTCATCCTCACTAAGGGCAGCATTTATACCACCCTGTGCAGCACCTGAATGACTCCTGAGGGGATGCAGTTTGGTGATGACGGCAGTCTTTTTGCCAGCTTCCGTCAGCTCTTTGGCTGCTGCTAGTCCAGCCAGCCCAGCACCCACCACTACTACATCGTATTCATAGATTTTGACATCTTCGATATTCATACACTAACCTTTGGATTAAGTAGGTTGATTATATCAAATGCACTTATAAGATTTATGAATACTAATTCAAAAGTAGAAAACGGTAAGCATATGTTACAATTCTACATGAGTAAACAAGACAAAGAAGATTATCTTATTCAGAAGTTAAGCTCTGAATATATTGGTGATGATGCTGCTGTAGTAGGAGAGTGGATATATAGTGTGGATGCATTTTTTGAGGGCATTCATTTTCGTAGGGAGTGGATGAGTCTTACGCAGATAGCGAGAAAAGCGATGCTAGTAAACTTTTCTGATGCAGTCGCAATGAATGCCAAGCCTACATATGCACTTATAGCTCTATCTATATCGAAAGATTTCTCTCTTGCAGACATAGATGAACTCACAGAAAGCTTTGAGGCTACAGCCAGAGAATTTAATTGTGAGATTATAGGTGGTGATACAGTAGGAGCAGACAAGCTTCATATAGCCATCACTATCATATCTAAAAGTGAAAATCCACTTTATAGAAAAGGTTTAAAAGAGGGTGATCTTCTAGCTTTTACGGGTACTCTAGGTGAAAGCCAAAGAGATTTAGAGAGGCTATTATCGGGAGAAACAATAGAGGCAGATTCTAGATTTTATGAGCCTACACTTCGTAGAGACTTTATTGGTAAATCTAGACCTTATTTGACAGTAGGAATGGATATCTCAGATGGTTTGTTTTGTGATACAAACAAGCTTCTAGATATCAATAAATATGGAATAAAAATACTTAAAAATATCAATGATAATATGGGACTTAGCGGGGAAGAGTATGAGATGCTTGTGGGATTTAAAGAAGAGGATTTATGTAAACTGGAATTTATTGCAAAAGAGTGTAAAATACCACTAACCGTTTTTGCCAAAGTTGCGAAGAATAATTATAGGTTTTTATGCAAAAGTCATCATTTTTGATCGAATCTTTACAGATGTGGAGATGTATCTTTTGCCACTATAATTAGTTACATACTAGATGAGAAGGCAGTATTAGCCCTAAATGCAAAATAAACTTGACAAATTATCTAACCCTCAAAGCGTTTATCTCTGATTTCGATCTGATGACGCCAGTCGTTGGTTCGTATATCAAACAGATCTGTTTCTTTAATTAGATTACTCAACTTTTTATAGCCGAAATTGATAGGAGAAAAAGAGGAGTTGTTGCTGATGTATATCCCCACATCAGAAAGGCTTGCCCAACCATCTTCATCCATGGTTTGCTCTACAGCATTTCTAAGTAGATTGACCAGCCATGTGTCTTGTCTGAGTATTTTTTGACTCTTTTTCTGCTTGTTATTGCTTTTTACAATATCTTTTTCGCCTTCTGTTTTCATCAGTTGTTCTGTAAAGATAAATTCAGAGCAAGCCGCCATAAATGGCTTGGGAGTCTTTTTTTCTCCAAAACCAAAAACCTTGATCCCCTCAGCTGCTACTCGCATCGCTACTGGCGTAAAGTCGCTATCACTGGTGGCAAAAGCAAAAGCATCTATATTTTTGGTATGGAGCAGATCTATCGTATCGATAGTCATGAGAATATCGGTAGCGTTTTTGCTTTTGGTGTAGTCAAACTGTTGGACAGGACGAATGGCAAACTCCAGAAGCTTTGGTTGCCAGTTCTTTAGATTATCCTTACTCCAGTTGCCATATGCTTGCCTGATACTCACCGTGCCATACTTACTTAGTTCATTGATGATGCCCTCGATGGCATTATAGCTTATGTTGTCACTGTCTATGAATAGTGCGATATGTGCTTGTTTCTCTAGCATTAATTACTCTTTTTTATAGATTATAGCCAAATTATCAGCTTTAGAAAGAGTGATTCGCTTTTTTATAAGAAATTTCAATACAATATATAAATCAAAATGAGGAGAAGAGATGACAACTTTACTATATTTGTTAATTGCTGTGCTAATATTTTTTGTGATAGGTTATTTGATAAATACGATAATATGTAGTTCTGATACAGACCGATACCTACAAGAGACGCCCAAGGATCCCGTGACAGAGGATGACGGTTCTTATGAGGATAAAGATATTGTCAGGGATGAAGCAGAATTATTAAAAAATACAAATGAAGATGTAATAACAATAGAACAAAATACAAAAGATAGCACTCTTGCAGAGGACAGCGAGTACAGCGGTGTTGCACCAGAGGGTTTGCTGGATACACCAAGAGATGGAAAGAAAGACAACTTAACTCGCATCAAAGGTGTTGGCGTAAAGATCGAAGAGGCACTCAATGCCATAGGTATTTGGCACTTTGATCAAATATCGACATGGACAGAAGAAAATATACAATGGGCTGACAAAGAGCTCGCATTTCCAGGTCGAGTCAAAAGAGATGACTGGGTAGGGCAGGCAAAACTACTTGCTCAAGGAAAAGAGACTGAGTTTTCCAAAAGAGTAGATAAGGGTGAAGTAGCTAGCAGTAAAAAAGATTAAGAGATGAGAGCCCTTGGTATGATCGGCGGCATGAGCTGGGAGAGTAGTGCTGTATATTATAGAGAGATAAATTTGGGCATACAAAAAAAGCTTGGCGGATTTTACTCTGGAAAAATCATATTATATAGTATGGACTTTGCTGAGATAGAAAGATTACAGCACAGCGGAGACTGGAAGCGACTAGGTATAATGCTAGCCAATGCTGCTTATAGCTTACAAAAAGCGGGTGCAGAAGGAGTGATACTATGCACTAATACTATGCATAAAGTAGCTAATAAGATATTAGAAAATATTAAAGTACCTTTTCTGCATATTGCGGATGCAACTGCACAAAAACTTCTCAATGACAACATAAAAAAAGTTGCTCTACTTGGTACTGCTTTTACCATGGAAGAAGACTTCTATCGCAAAAGACTTGAAGAGAAATTTGGACTAGAAGTTGTCATTCCTAGACAAAAACAACGCAAGGAAATCCATCGTATCATCTACGAAGAACTTTGTCTTGGTGCCATCAAGGATAGCTCAAGAGACCACTATGTAAAGACTATAGAGAATTTGGCAGAGCAGGGTGCAGAAGCTGTGATTTTAGGCTGCACCGAAATAGGACTATTGGTTTCTCAAGAGGATAGCCCACTTCCTATATATGATACGAGTATGATACATGTAGACGCTGCAGTAAGGTGGATGGTGAACCAACAAAATTAGAAGCACCAATTATCTGCTATAATAAGTCATATATATTTAAAGGACACTCCATGAGCAACAAAGACATAAAAAGATTTCAAGAAATTAGATCACATATTGATCAATTGGGACTCAGCGAAGAGGAAAAGAGCAATTCTTATAAGAAGATAGAAGAATGGTATGAAGAGGATAGGGCATTTGGAACCCTCTATCAGGATCTTGCAGAGATATCACCAGAAATAAAAGAATTTTTTAGAGAGCTGGGACTCATATAGTCAGAACCTATCAATATGAATCTGATATGA
>JAAXPZ010000024.1 GCA_012329065.1 Sulfurovum sp.
TAGCAGATATCAACAATAAATTTAAAAAAATTGTAGCGTTACAGGATAAGGCAATAATCTTTGTTAACAGCACGGGCAATAAAGTAGCAAAACGAAAAATTCTATCTACTATCAAAGAGGCCAAGAAAAATATAGAAAACTTTTCTTTAGAGAAAGAGCTACCCACCAAGTTGCTTTCGAATACTTTGGTATCTAAAAAAATGATGAAAAAGCAGTACCATAAGAAATTTGATTATCATGAATATCTACTGGCAAACGGTATCAGGGTTGCGTTTAAACAGATGGATTATAATAAGCGGCGTATAGAGATGAAAGGGTTTAGCGAGGGAGGCATCTCTGTATACGAACTGAATGATTTGAATGACTCTAGGAGTGCTAGTAGATTTGTTAACATATCAGGTGCTGGAGAATTTTCTTCTGTTGATCTTTCAAAAATGCTTTCTGGCAAGCAAGTTAGAGTATCGACTTATATAGGAATGCACAGAGAGATGATCAATACTTCATCAGAAAAGAAAGATATAGAGACTATGTTTGAGCTTCTCTACCTTAAACTAACGCAGCCAAAGATAGATAAGGTTACTGCTGAAAATACAAAACAGATAATGAAGTACAGTATAAAGCAATCTGAGAGAAACCCAAAAGTAAAATTTGGTAGAGAATTAGCGAGGTTTTACGGAGAGAATCACCCTAGAATTATTTTTGATACAGAAGAGTCTGTTGATGCTCTCAGTCTCGACAAAATGCTCCATATATTTAAGGATCGTTATGCAGATATGAATAGCTTCTCTTTTGTAATGGTGGGAGATCTAGCTCCTGAAAAGATAGAGCCGATGCTAGAGAAATATTTGTCTAATCTCCCAACTCTAGATAGAAACGAAAGTTATGTCGATAGAAAAATGACTTATAAAAAAGGCAAACATAAATTTGTGCGTTTTTACAATAATCGATATATCTCAAATATCACAATCACTTACAAAAGTAAAATATCTTATAATCTAAAGACCAGTATGGAGCTGACTGCATTTAGAGGCATCCTGAGTGTTAGGCTGAGAGAATATATCAGAGAAGAAAAGTCTGGTGTTTATGGCGTTAGAGTCAATGTTAGACTTGCAAGAGAGCTTGAGGATGAGGCAACTTTTGTTGTCAGCTTCTCTTGTGATCCAAAAAGAAGAGATGAGTTGATTTCATATGTTTATCAATTGATAGATGAGATCAAAATCAAAGGTGTAACACAAAAAGAGCTAGATGTATTTTATAAAAAGTTCAAAACCTCTTTTGAGGTTCAAAAAAAGACTCCTAGATACTGGATGCAGACATTGTATCGAACATATGCCTATGGAGATAATTTGGAAAATTTACTAGCAGTCGATAACATAGCAAAAGAGATAACAACAAGTGACATAAGTCGCGTAGCCAATCTTCTCATACAAGAAGATATTCTAGAAACACAACTAAATCCAAAAGATAAGGAAAAGGATAGTAAATGATAAAATATTTTATCATTATTAGTATATTACTAGTTTCTCTTTTTGCTAAAGGAGAACATTATCTAGCTATAGGCTCAACACCAAAATACAAAAAAGGTTTTTCGCATTTTGAGTATGTCAATCCAAACGCTCCCAAAGGAGGTATGCTTAGACTCGCTAGTTTTGGTACTTTCAATACGCTCAATAGTTTTGTTCTTAAGGGTGCCAAAGCGGCTGGCTTAAGTCTACTCTATGATACACTGATGGAGTCAAGTGGAGATGAGCCTTTTGTTGCTTATGGTTTGATAGCAAAATCTGTTGAGGTATCAGCAAAAAATGATTGGGTGATTTTTCGACTCAATGAAAAAGCAAAATTTCATGATAATACACAGGTGACTGCAAAAGATGTCAAATTTTCATTTGATACACTTGTTTCCAAAGGAACACCTCTATATAAGCGTTACTATCTTGATGTTCAAAAAGCAGAAATAATCGATCCATTGACTATTAAATTTCACTTTAAAACAGATAAAAACAGAGAGCTACCTTTTATACTTGGACAGCTGACAGTCATTCCATCCCATTTTTGGGAAGGCAAAGATTTTTTGGACTCCGATGCGGTAGTGCCACTTGGCTCTGGTCCCTACATGATAGATAAATATAAATATGGCAAATATATATCTTATAAGCTTAATCAAAATTATTGGGCTAAAGACCTTGGCGTCAATAGGGGACAATATAATTTTAGTATAGTTAAATATGACTACTACAAGGATCGAAGTGTAGCATTTGAAGCGTTCAAGAGCGGAGAGTTTGACTATCAGCTTGAAAATACCGCTAAAAGATGGGCAACGCAGTATGACAGTATAAATTTCAAAAATGGAAATATCATCAAAAAAGAGTTGCCTCATGAAAATGTGGAAGGAATGCAGGGGCTTGCTTTCAACCTAAGAAAAGCTATTTTTCAAGATATTGCTGTAAGAAAAGCAATCAATTTGGCATTTGATTTTGAGTGGACCAATAAGTACCTTTTTTATAATCAATATAAAAGACTGGACTCATTTTTTGCAAACTCAGAGCTAAGCTCAAAGGGTCTTCCTGGAAAAGAAGAGCTTGCACTACTAAAGCCGTTTCAAGATAGATTGCCTAAATCTGTATTTTCTGTACCTTTTACAAGTAGTATTACCAAAGGGGATGGTAATATCAGAAAAGAGCTCCGTGAAGCGATGGATATGCTTAGACAAGCAGGCTGGAAATTAAATACAGATAAGCTGATGGAAAAAAATGGAAATGTACTGAAATTTGAAATCCTACTAGGCTCTGCTTCATTTCAAAAGGTTGTCAACCCCTTTATCAAAAATCTCAAAAAGATTGGCATAGATGCCACTGTTAGGATTATTGATAGGGTTGCTTATGCTAATCGTCTGAAGAGTTTTGATTTTGATATGATTGTTGCTAGATATAATGTTTCTCTTTCTCCTGGAAATGAGCTTAGGAATTATTGGGGAAGCAAGTCTAAGTATATTAAAGGAAGTAAAAATTACATAGGCATCGAGTCTGAAGTCATAGATGTACTGATAGAAAAGATTATCACTGCACCTGATAGGACGGCTCTTATCATTGCTGTAAAAGCATTAGATAGAGTATTGCTTCACCATCACTATGTGGTACCAAACTGGTATATATCTTCTGATAGGTTAGCATACTGGGATAAATTTGAGCAACCAAGCAAAAAGCCGAAATACGGAATAGGACTTTTTAGCTGGTGGATCAAGGAGTCTTACAGAAAATGAGTGCATATATATTAAGAAGGCTACTTCTAATTATTCCTACTCTTCTTGGTATTATGACAATCAATTTTTTTATCGTACAGACTAGCCCTGGAGGACCTGTGGAGAAAATGATCATGGAGCTTAGTGGTGAGCAAGATGGTGCTCTAGAGAGAATCACAGGGAGCGATCAGGGTGATATGATTGGAAGTAGCACTGATGTTACAGAAAGTGCCTCATCTGCATATATGGGCTCCAAAGGACTTGACCCAGAGCTGATCAAGGACATCGAAAAACTATATGGTTTTGATAAGCCTATATGGGAGCGATATGTTATGATGTTAAAAAGCTATATTACTTTTGATTTTGGAGATAGTTTTTTTAGAAATACCTCTGTTATAGAATTGATAAAAGAGAAGCTTCCTGTATCTATATCATTGGGAATATGGTCAACGCTGATTATATATTTTGTATCTATACCACTAGGTATCCGAAAGGCACTTAGGCACGGCAGTAAATTTGATATCTATACATCAACGGCAATTATTATTGGCACTGCAATTCCTGGGTTTTTGTTTGCAATTCTACTAGTCATTCTTTTTTCTGGGGGAAATTATCTGGATTGGTTTCCGCTTAGAGGATTGACTAGTGATGGCTTTGAGTCCATGGCTTGGCATGAGCAGATACTTGACTATGTCTGGCACTTGGCATTGCCCATTACTGCGATGGTAATCGGAGGCTTCGCTACACTTACGATGCTTACAAAAAACTCTTTTTTAGATGAGATATCCAAACAATATGTAATCACTGCCAAAGCAAAAGGACTGAACGACAAGCAAGTACTCTATGGTCATGTATTTAGAAACGCTATGCTGATTATTATATCAGGCTTCCCTGCGGCATTCATAGGCATGTTTTTTACTGGCTCTTTGCTGATAGAGGTCATCTTTTCACTCGATGGTATAGGCTTATTGGGCTTTGAGGCTACTGTATATAGAGATTATCCTGTCATGTTTGCTACGCTTTATATTTTTACTCTGATGGGGCTTGTGATTTCTTTGATTTCGGATCTGGTTTATACTTGGGTAGATCCACGAATTACTTTTGAGAGAGCCTGAAGATGCAAGAAGTTAGCAAAAAGAGAATAGCTGTTTTTAAAGCAAACAAAAGAGGATATTGGTCTTTGTGGATATTTTCTTTTCTTTTTATTGTTTCTCTCTTTTCAGAATTTATTGCCAATGACAAGCCTCTATTTATCTCTTACAAAGGTGCTTATCATTTCCCTGTATTTAAAAGCTATTCCGAGAAAGTATTTGGGGGAGATTTTGAGAGCGAGGCAGACTATAGGGATCCGTATGTGCAAACCCTGATTGAGAAAAATGGCTTTATGATATGGCCATTCATAAAGTATAGTTATCACACAATCAAAATGGATAGTAGCCTATCTTTTCCTTCTCCTGCGAGCAGTGAAAATATCTTAGGTACAGATGATCAAGGAAGAGATGTTTTTGCTAGAGTTTTATATGGATTTAGAATATCAGTATTGTTCGGTCTGGCTCTGACTATTCTCTCTTCGATGATTGGCGTAGTGGCAGGAGCGATGCAGGGATACTATGGAGGCAAAGTAGATCTATATGGGCAGAGATTCATAGAGATCTGGTCTGGACTACCTACACTTTACCTTTTGATTATCCTTGCAAACTATATACAGCCTACTTTTTGGTGGCTATTGGGGCTACTTCTGCTTTTTTCTTGGACTGGACTGGTTGGTTTGGTCAGGGCAGAGTTTCTCAGAGCTAGGAACTTTGAATATATCAAAGCTGCCAGAGCACTTGGGCAGAGTGACCGCATGATAATGTTTAGGCATATATTGCCAAATGCACTAGTGGCGACAGTTACCTTTATGCCTTTTATCCTCAGTGGGAGCATCACAACACTAACTTCTCTTGATTTTTTGGGATTTGGTCTGCCTGCTGGAAGTCCTAGTTTGGGTGAGCTACTAGCACAAGGAAAAGAAAATATTCAAGCACCTTGGCTTGGCATTTCTGCTTTTGTAGTGCTTTCTGTGCTTTTGAGTCTTTTAGTTTTTATTGGTGAGGCGTTTAGGGATGCCATGGATCCAAATATTGCACAAAGCATGGAGATAAAATAATGCTTAAGATTAGAAATTTCTCTCTGCGTATAGGTAAAAAACAGATTTTAGATAAAGTAGATTTGGATATCGAAGAATCACAAATGGTCGCTCTTGTTGGTGAGAGCGGTAGCGGAAAATCTATTTTAGCACAGAGTATATTGCGTTTATTGTCTAAAAATATAGGCTTTAAAGCTGACGGCTCTATTTGTTTTCTTGAGCAAGAGATATATAATATGAGCCAAGCAGAGCTATTGGGTCTGAGAGGCAACGATATCTCTATGGTCTTTCAGGAGCCAATGAGTGCGTTAAATCCACTCCATACTATCTATAAGCAAGTTACAGAAGCCATAGAGATACATCAGCCAAACTCTAAAAATAGACTGAAGGAGCAGTTTGATTTGTTGATGGAAAAGGTAGAGCTATATAGAGATGGCTTAAGTAAGCAGATTGCAAATGCCTATCCACATGAGCTTAGTGGCGGACAAAGACAACGAGTGACTATCGCTATCGCTATCGCCAATAGCCCTAAACTTTTGATAGCAGATGAGCCTACCACTGCACTTGATGTGACTATTCAGCAACAGATTTTGACTTTGCTAAAAAAACTGCAAGAAGAAGAGCAGATGTCGGTGTTGCTCATCACTCATGATTTGGCAGTTGTGAAAAAATATTCTGACTATACCTTCGTGATGCATCAAGGAAAAATAGTAGAACACAATACTACTTTATCACTCTTAAATAGTCCGAAACATCCATATACCAAGCTTCTACTTGATGTCGTTCCAAATAGATATCGATATCATGAGAAAAATAAAGAAATAGCATTAAAGGTTTCAGATCTGAGTGTTAAATTCCCCATTAAAAAAGGTATTTTCAAACGGATTATAGATTATTTTATTGCTGTTGATGATGTAAGTTTTGACATCTATGAGGGTGAGTCTTTTGGTGTTATTGGAGAGAGCGGTAGTGGTAAATCTACTCTTGCAGCAGGAATACTAAGACTAACAAATGCTACAGGCGACATTGAGCTTTTTGGAGAAGATATTTTAAGTTTGGATAAGAGATCATTGAGAAAACGCAGAGCAGATATGCAGATTGTTTTTCAAGATCCATTTAACAGCCTAAACCCAAGACTTAGTGTTTATTCGATCATATCTGAGGGACTTGACATACATACTAATCTCAGCAAAGAGCAGAAGCAACAGATGGTAAGAGAAATACTACAAGAGGTCGATATGCCTCAAGATAGTATTCATAGATATCCACATGAGTTTAGCGGTGGGCAGAGGCAGAGGATCGCAGTTGCTAGAGCATTGATACTGAAGCCCAAGCTACTCATCCTAGATGAGCCTACATCCGCTCTAGATAGACAAGTTCAGTTTGCACTTTTGGAGCTACTCAAAAAATTACAAAAAAAGTTTAACCTGACCTATATCTTTATTTCTCATGATCTCAAAGTCATCCAAAATATATGTAACAAAGTTGCTGTAATGAAGGATGGTAGGATTGTAGAGCAAGGGAAAACTGACGAAACTTTTAGAGCGGCAAAACATCCTTACACCAAAGAGCTAATGAGTGCCTCAATTTAATATAATAATAATGATTATTAAGACATTTATAATATTCTATCGGTTATTATAGTCTCAGTAAAGTTTCTAAAATCTAACTACACTTTACAATCAAATAATATTAAGGAGAATAGATGAAGAAATTTATCAATATGCTTACTGTGACTATTGCTATGATTGCTTTAGTTGCATCAACCGCTTCAGCTGACAAGCTAGCAGGTATCATAAGTGCCAAGGACAACAAGGGGCCAAAAACTGCCAAACATTTGAAGCTGGGTATATGGAACACAGCAGGAAATGTAACTACATATACTATAGGAAATAGTTGGAATGATTGGATGCTTTGGCTTGTATTTGACAAGCTGGTAGAGCCGTCTCCGTATGTAGGGCAAGCGGAGAATTGGCTGGCAACAAAGATTGAACAAAAGAGTGATGATGCTAGGGTTTGGGAGATAACTCTCAGAGAGGGAGTTAAGTGGCATGATGGCTCAGAGTTTACTGCTGAGGATGTAGCATTTACCTTTAATTATTATCGTGAAGGTCCACCAAACAGATGGACACACCATGCATCATCTGTACCGAGGATAGAGGGTGTGGAGATACTTAACAAATACAAGGTTCGTTTAACATCAGTGAAGCCTATGCCAAACTTTGACAAAGTAACAGCAGCAGATATCCCAATGATACAGAAAAAGCAGTGGGAGAATGTAAAAAAGCCAAGACAGTTCAAAGGACTTGGCATAGGTACTGGCCCTTATATATTGGTGGACTATAAGGCAGATGAGTACTATAAATTTAAGGCGAACAAAAACTATTGGCAGGGTAAGCCACTCGTTGACGAGCTAACTCTAATCATGATAAAAAATCCACAGACTATGTTTACCGCACTTCGTACAGGTGAGATTGATGGAGCTGCAAGATCTCTACCGCCAGAGCTAGTAAAACAGTGGAAGAGTGATCCTAGTATAGAGCTTGCAAAAGCACCGAGTCTTTGGGGTGTATGGCTAGATATCAACACAGGCACAAAACCATTTGACAATCTTGAGCTACGCCAAGCTATATCGTTGGCTATTGACCCAGAACCTATGCTAAAGAGAATAATGTTAGATATGGGCAAATCTGGCTCGACAGGCTGGCCTCATGTGGATAGTTTCTGGACTAGACCTGATGCAAAAGTTGACTATGATCCTGCTCGTGCAAAAACAATGCTAGACAAACTCGGCTTTGTAGACAAGGATGGTGACGGTTTTAGAGAAGCAGCAGATGGATCCAAGATCAACTGGGATATGGTAGTGGCAACGAACCGACCATTGCAAATCCGTGCTATAGAAATGGTAGTTAAGCAGCTAGCAGAAGTTGGACTCAAAGGTACAATCCGTACACTAGATCCTGCTTCTTTTTCTGGACTATGGAGATCTCGCAAGTTTGATATGCGTGTAGCAGATATCACACCACATGGGATTGCTGACCAAGATATGCTGATTATACTGTATAAAGGTGACAACAAAAGAGCACTTGTCAAAGATAAGGCAAAAGCAGAGATAGTTTCTCGATGGCTTGATGCAGACACAAGAGAGAAGAGACTCAAAGTTAGCTTTGAGCTTCAAGACTATCAAAACAAGTATCCAAACAGGATCATGCTTTGGTACCCAGATGGAATCTTTGCTTACAACTGGAAAGCATATGACAATTATGTATCATCAGCAGGCTACGGAATTTTTCATAAATATTCTTTTTTGCCAAGCAAGAGTAGAGAAGGCACATCAGAGTCGATTCAAAATAAGATAGACTACTAAGTGCATGAAGGGAGTAGACCAATGCTAACAGTACTTGATCATGGCAGAGAATATAGTTTTACTTTTGAGGAGATGCTGAAATACCATGGACCCATTGCTCCTGGTGGTGTTGCTCATGCTTATAAAGTAATGGAGCGAGCTTTTGCACACCTCTGCCCAAACACTCCTCCATCTCGTCATGATATCCGCATAGAGACAAGCTTTGGCGGGCCTGGAGCCAGAGATGCATTTGAAGTGATTACTAGGGCAGTGACAAGTGAGCGATACATTGTTGATAAAAAGTTTGCTAAGCCCTTTGTCAATTTTGGATACCGAAGTCGCTATATTTTTCGTCTATTTTATGGTGAGGATATGGTCACTCTTATGCTTAGAGAAGGTATGGTTCGTGAAGAGTTTTTGGCTCTTGGTGCTAAAAAAGATAGATCTGCTGATGAGAATATACATCTAGCTTGGCTAAAAGAAGAGATGACAGCACGACTGATGAGTCATCACGCAAGTGCAGTTTATGATATAGTTGAGAGCTGATTTGCTCTATTACATTAGACTTTTTTTACAATATGCAATAACCCTACTTGCGGCACTTACTATAAATTTTATCCTGCCTCGTTTGGCTCCAGGAGAGCCAATCAATGCAATTTTACCTGAAGATGCAATAGAGAGCATGTCGGAAAATCAGTTGCAAAGAGTACTTGCTGATTATGGTCTCGATCTTCCGATATTTGAGCAGTATTGGAACTATATCACTGGTATTTTTTCTGGCGACTTTGGTATATCTGTTGCTCTTGGACAGCCTGTCTGGGATTCTCTCATAGAGAGACTGCCATGGACGCTATTACTCATGGGAACTGCTTTATTAATATCTACTATTATCGGCGTTAGTTTAGGTGTGATCTCAGCATGGAAACGAGGCAACATAGCAGATGCATCTATCACTGGAATAGTGCTCTTTATTGGTTCTTTGCCTCCTTTTTGGTTAGCTATGATGCTTATCGTACTCTTTGCTACTAACTTAGGTTGGTTGCCAGCGTTTGGTGCCTATCCTATAGGGGTGGCTACGGGGAGTATGGAGTGGTATACAGAAGTAGGCAAAAGGCTTCTCATGCCAGCAGGCGCATTAGCTTTGGTGCATGGTGCTACAGTGTTGCTGATTGCTAGATCCTCCATGCTTATGTCTCTAGATCAGGACTATATTATGTTTGCCAGAGCTAAAGGATTACCCCAAAGACAGATATTTTTCAAACATGCTTTTAGAAATGCGTTGCTTCCTCTTTATACTAATGTAATGATGGGTATAGGTGGACTAATTGGAGGAGCTTTGGTAATAGAGACAGTGTTTGCATATCCAGGACTAGGTAGCTTGATAGTCACAGGTGTGAGCTCTAGAGATTATAATTTACTACAAGGTATATTTGTCTTTGCAACAGTTTCTGTGATTGCAGCCAATTTTTTAGCCGACTTATTTTACCCGCTTATTGACCCAAGAACTAGAAAAGGCAATTGAAGTGATGAGAGCTTATACAAATACTCGTCGTTTCCTAGCACCCATAGAGACAATAACTGGCAAGGTACAATGGATAGGGATAATTGTTTTAGCAGTCATGATTGTAATGGCAATATTGGCTCCATATATAGCGGGATTTCTTCCAGATACAGAAGTGTGTGATCCCTTCGCTGAGCCAAGCAGTACTCATATTCTTGGTTGTGATGATGCGGGACATGACCTCTTGTCACAACTTCTATTTGGAGCCAGAATATCACTTTTTGTAGGCTTGTCAGTTGCAGCTTTTTCTACATTTATAGCAGTAGTGTTGGCAATAATTGCAGGATTTTCAGGTGGCTGGCTTGACAAGTTAATTATGCGTATTGTGGATATAGTTTTGTCTTTACCGTTTTTGCCTCTAGTAATAGTTCTTGGAGTGGTACTTGGTGCTTCATTGATAACACAGATTATTGTTATATCTATAGTTATGTGGGCTCAGCCTGTGAGAGAACTAAGGTCACAGATACTCTCCATCCGCTCTTTTGGTTTTGTGGAAGCGTCTAGATCTATGGGAGCAAATGGTCGCTATATCGGGGTGCATCATATTTTGCCTGAACTAGCTCCTCTCATTGTGCCACAGTTTGTTCGTATAGCACACTCAGCCATACTTATTGAAACTTCATTGAGTTTCTTAGGGCTTGGTGATCCGACTCAAACAAGTTGGGGAACTATACTTTATCACGCCAATGTCAGAACAGCATTTCTCACAGGGTCTTGGGTGTACTGGATAGTTCCAGCTGGACTTGCTGTGTCTCTTACTGTAACGGCATTGGCATTTATCGGATTTGGATACGATGCATCATTATCTCACAGGATTGCCAAGCGAAAGCAAAAGCAGAGGATACCCAAGGCAGAAAAAGCACCTGATGCTAGCAAAGCATTGTCGATTCGTGAGCTGCAGGTAGTATATCATTCAGAATTAGGTGAGACCAAGGCTGTGCAGGGCGTTGATTTAGACTTGGAAAACGGAGAACTTTTGGGGCTTGTAGGTGAGAGCGGGTCTGGTAAAACTACTGTAGCACTGGCAGTTTTGCGACTACTCAGATCATCAGCACAAGTTACAAATGGAGAAATTTTGCTTCAAGGTCAGAGTATTTTGGATATAAATGATGAGTCTGTGCGTAAGTTGCGTGGCAAGAAGCTAGCATTGATTCCTCAGAGTGCCATGAATGCACTAAATCCAGTGATGAACATAGGTGTTCAGATTGCTGAGTCACTAGACAGAGGCAAGAGACTGAATAGTAAAGAGAAAAAAGAAGAGATAGTAAAATGGCTTCAAAGAGTAGGGCTTGAGCCAAAACATGCAAAGAGCTATCCTCATGAGCTATCTGGAGGCATGCGTCAAAGAGCAGTAATTGCTATTGCTATTTGCAATACTCCAGATATTGTAATCGCAGATGAACCTACTACAGGGCTAGATGTACTAGTACAAGAGGAGATCATGGAGTTATTATTGTATCTACGCCAAAGCCTAAACCTCTCTATACTCTTTGTCACACATAATCTACCTCTAATCGCTCGCCATGCAGATTGCTTGGCTGTTATGTATGAAGGTGAGATAGTCGATAGTGGAAGTGTAGAGCAGCTGTTAACAATGCCCACACATAAACATACAAGAGATTTATTTAAAAGCTTACCAAAAATAGATGAGCAAAAGCGTTGGGCTAACAGCAGTGTTTTGGCAAAAAGTTCTATCGTCTCCCTGAAGAATATTTCAAAATTATTTCATAACTATAATGCTTTAGGACTAAAGGTGGGTAGTCCACACCACGCATTAAAAAATATATGTTTGGAGTTGCATGCAGGTGAGAAACTTGGTCTAGTAGGTGGTAGTGGTGCAGGTAAATCTACAATCGCTCTTATAATCATGGGGATGACCTATGTAGATAGTGGCGAGGTTCGATTTAATAATAAAATACTAAATAATCGAAAAGACTATCAGCAGTTGTCCAAAGTAGTACATATGGTATTTCAAGACCCATATCAGTCCATGCGTAACTCTATGTCTATTCGTGATGTTGTAGCAGAACCTTTGAGAATACGAGGAATAAGTGACATGGAAGAGATGGAAGTCAGAGTAAAAGAAGCACTGGAGCGGGTGCATTTACCAAATGACGGGGATTTTATATCGAGGCTTCCCGTTGCACTCTCAGGCGGACAAAGGCAAAGGGTAGCTTTTGCTCGTGCAATCATTAGTAATCCATTGGTGATAATAGCTGATGAGCCTACCTCTATGCTCGATCAATCGATACGAATGGAGATTATGGAACTCATGGAAGATTTGCGTCTTGGTCTAGGGACAGCATTTTTATTTATTACTCATGATATAGTCTTGGCACGACATTTTTGTGACAGAATAGTAGTATTGAAAGATGGAGAGATAGTTGAGCAAGGGGAAGCAGATAGTCTTATATCTTCGCCAGTCCATTCTTACACTCAAGCTCTGATTGGTGCAGCGTCTTGAATCTAAGATATATATTGATATTTATTTTTATGACAAGTTTTGCACATTCCCACTTCATGGTAGATATGAAGAGTCGTAAGATCCAAATAATGATGCATGAGGAAAACAAGACAGTTGCTGTATTGCAGTTACCACTTGTTTTGGCATATGCCAAAGAGCTATCCAAAAGATCAGTAGATGAAGTATTTACAGCACCGTTTGTAAAACATGAGCTTGTAGCAGGGCGTACATATTATCGCCTAGATACTACAGAAGCTAAAAATAATCCGAAAAAATTTATCAGTTTTTTATTGAGAGATATTGAATTTGAAATAAATGACAAGGTAGTCAAGCCTACAGAGCATAAATTTTTCATAGTAGATACACACAGAGAACAAAACAGTAGTGACTCGAAAGCAATTACTAATATTGGACCAGACTTATTATTGTTTGAAGATCAAAAGATGCCCATAGATCCATATATCGTCGGAACGCTAGCTATCGCCTCATTTATATTGCCAGAGACTGAAAAAGCTGACAACATAGCTGTAAAACTATTATCCCCATCTTTTCGAGTACCAGAGGGTAAATATTTTTCTACAGAAATTATAGATAAAAGATCTAGTAGACCTATAGTTTTTTCATTTAAGGGATTGACATTTCCACAAGTGACATTATCTGGAAGTCATATGGAGTCGTTTTGGCATTTTGTACAGCAAGGTATGTATCATATATTAATTGGTTTTGACCATATATTGTTTGTTTTATGCTTGGGGCTTGCAGCTGTGAGCCCAACGGCATTGTTTTGGTCGGTTACTGGATTTACTATAGGTCACTCTGCGTCTTTAGCAGCAGGCACATTAGGCTTTGTCCTAAATACAACATGGTTTATCCCAGCAATCGAATTTTTAGTAGCATTCTCTATTGTCATAATGGCAACACTGGTTATTTTGAAAAAAAGAGGCAGTGTGGGGTTTTGGATGGCAACTGCTTTGGGGGTTCTTCATGGTTTTGGCTTCTCTTTTATGCTGATGAATATGATTGGCAGCTATGATGCAAGCCCTATCGTGCCACTCCTAGGCTTCAATATAGGCGTAGAGATAGGGCAACTGGCTATTGTAGCAACACTTTTTTTGCTTCTATTTTTAGTAAATATCTTTGCCCGCAAGCTAACAAGATTTTTGCGTTATGGTATAGTGATGTTTGCCTTTGTATCTGCAGCAGTTATGCTGTTTGATAGAGGAGCCATACTAGTCAAGCTATTTGATATTAGCCAGAAAACCGTTTTATAGGAGGATTTGTTATGAAAAAAAAATTATTGTGTATTCAGTCACATTATGGAAAGCCACCAAAGCTATTTCAAAAAGCAAAAAAACGCGATGATACCATAGTTATCCGACAGTCGCAACTGAGCAGTAGAGATATCACAGATGCTACAGCACTAATTACAACCATGCATTTAGACCAAATAGGTATGATGGAGTTTTCCAAAGAGTTAGAAGTATTTTTAGAAAGAGGTGGGCGATGGTTCTTTAACGGACATATGATGCGTCCGCTAGTGTATGATCTAAAAAATTATATTTATATAGACGAGGGTGGAGATAGAGAGTCGTTAAGGCTAACAGAACTCAGTGACCATTTTGTATTTAAAGACATAAGTAGGGATGCTTTCTTGGAACGCAAAGGAGTGGCAGGATTTTATGGCAGAGGTCACAACCCTATGCCCAAAGGTGCAGTAGCCATCACGGGAGTAGGGCGTAAAAAAGCTCCTATCGACTGGGTATGTAAGTTTGGAACAGAAGGAGAGTTTTTTTCTCACTCTGGAAATGATATCTGGGGTGCCATAGGCAAGGGAGAGATGCAGAATAGACTATTAGAGAATATTATCACTTGGGTTACGAAGGAGGAGTCATGAGTATTTTAGCCATACAGCCTGGAGCATCATATCACATAGAAAGCCTAGAAGCCGAAAGATTTAGCCATTATTTTGATAAGATATTGAGACCAGAAGAGTTAGACAGTGTTTTATTGGAGAAGTACTCTGTTCTTATCGTCCCTTGCCGTACACCTGCTGCCAGAATGATTCCACACAAAGAGTTATTGCTTTCATATTTGGATAAAGGCGGAACAATAGTTGCAACTGGCGAGAGTCATTCTGAACTATGGCTACCTTCAGTTAAGTTTCATGAACAAGATACAAACTACTGGTGGTGGCTTGAAAAAGATAGTGACTTGGGTGTATCTGTAGCAAAACCTGAACATTCACTTTTTAAATATATCGACAAGCAAGCACTTACTTGGCATTTGCATGGATGGTTCGAGGTGCCTGATGGCGTTGAGGTACTTGCTGTCAACGCAGAAGAGAAGCCGATACTCTACATAGACGAAGCTACAACAAATGGTCAAATGGTCATTACAAGCCTAGATCCTTTTTATCATCATGGAAGTAGATTCATGCCATCATCCACATCTTTTCTAGATGGGTTTTTACCATGGGTTAGAGACAAGTTGGATGTAGAAAATTAAAAATATTGAGAAAGGAAGTATGCTATAATCTTTTTGATAATGAATGCAAAAATTAAAACAATATCCATGAGGAGTATACTATGTTAGATAAGAACTTAGAAGGGGTTGTATATATTTCAGCCTATAGTGAAGAGCTCAAAAATAAGTTTGATTTTGAGATAAAACAATTACAGAGTTGTGGATGGGACATTGCTTTTGATGACAGAGAAGCAGATATATCTGTTATAGATTCTAGCCACATAGATATATTTGTGAGTAAACAGGATAGCCCATCAGCGTATATTGTAATATGTGAAGATGAAGCTGCTGCCAAAAAGTTTGACGCTATAGCTCCAGATGCATTCTCTATGCTGAGTGTTTTGGGTGGTGGAGGACTGGAGCGTGCGTTGGTAGAGAGTATAGATACAGATGCCACCATAGATGAAGTTGTGATAGGTCTGAATTGGAGTATGATCATAGCAGGCAGATATTGTGGTGTTGCCCGTAGTCCATCTCGTGGTACCGAGGGAGCTAGAACTATCAGACCGCCTGAAGGGTTTAGAGGAAAGAGCCTTAAGTCCATTGCTAGGTTATTGCTTTCGTGTGATGAGCTATCGAGGTCTCTAGGGCTTGCAGCTGTCAATGCATTTTGGAACCTGCCACAAGATGATTACTCTGTGAGTCAAAAGAAAAGTTGGGGATTTGCGGGCTTGGAAGCACCTGGTGACGGAGTAGTGGTTATCGGTGATTTTGGTGCAAATATGAAACAGAGACTACCTATGGCAAAAGTTATAGAGAGAGAGCCAAAACTTGGACAAGTAGCAGCAGAGAATGCTTCCGATATCATAAATAATACAAAAAAACTCATCATAACAGGACAAACACTTGCCAATGGCAGCTTGGAGCCGATACTTAGATCTTCAAATGCAGTAGATATGCGTATGTTGCTGGGACCGAGTGTGCCTATGGCTCCAGTGATGTTTGAATATGGACTAAACCAGCTAGGCGCTACCGCCATACATGATGTAGACGCCGCCAAAAATTTCGTTTCTGAGACAGGCAGCATGATAATGTTAGATGAGATAGTACAAAAGATAAACATGTCATCTTAGAACAGCACGACAAAAGATATTATATTGATAATAGATTTAATAATCAATTATACTAGATGCTGGTATTATGGCGTTTCTAATATCATTCAAAGGGTTGTGTATGTTAAGAACTAAACATTTGATTACTAGCTATTTTGTTGCCAATGTGCTTTTAGGTGCTGTGAGTTTTGCTGAAATTGTAAAGATTTCTTCAAAGTCAAATAATAATATTATTCCACAAAAAAAGATAATATTTACAAAAACATCAAGCAATAGTGCCATGCAGGCAATGCAGTCTGTTGTAAAATTGCAACAAAAAGATGTGCCATATGCCAAAGGTGAAGCGATAATTATCATGAAGGAAGGATTGTCCTACGCTAACATATCATCAATACTGTCAAGCAATGGTGCCAGTACAGTAAAAGAGTTTAAAACCTTATCAGCAAAAAATTCTGCTAGTTATCTGTTGATATCTTCGGTCAACTCTACAGAAAATCTAATTAAAAGTCTAAAGAATAATCCAAATGTAAAGTCTATATCACCAAACTATAAGCGTAAAAAATCTGCCTTACCTAACGACAGTAGAATTTCTGAGTCATGGGGATTGTACAATACAGGACAAAGCGTAAATGGTACACTAGGCACCGCTGATGCTGATATCAATGCTATAGGCGCATGGCGTGTGGAGACCAATGCCTCTGAAACAGTTGTCGCTATTTTTGATTCTGGTGTTGACTATACACATGAAGATCTCAAAGATAATATGTGGAGAAATTCAGGCGAAACGGCAGGAGATGGAATAGATAATGATAGCAATGGATTCATCGATGATATACATGGCTACAATTTTGCTGCACAGAGCGATGGCAGTAATAGTGCAGATGTTATGGATAGTGATGGACATGGCACGCATATCGCTGGTATCATAGGGGCAAAAGGAGACAATACAAAAGGCATCTCTGGTGTGAACTGGGATGTTAAGATGATGGCATTTAATATTTATAGACCAAGCGGCTTTACTTATGACAGTGATATACTCGAAGCGATAGAGTATTTGCTTGATATGAAATCTAAGGGTGAAAATATAGTTGCAGTCAATGCGTCTTATGGAGGCACTGGAGGAAGCCAAACTGATCCTATGAAAGATGCAATAAAAAGCCTTGGAGATGAGGGTATAGTTTTTGTAGTAGCAGCAGGGAATGATGGATACAATAATGATATCACACCAAGCTATCCAGCCTCATATAATACAGGAAACATCATAGCCGTGGGAGCATCGGATCAAAATGATGAATTGGTATCTTGGTCACATCATGGGAAAAATAGTGTCGACATAGTAGCTCCGGGAGTCAATATACTAAGTACTCTTCCTGGGGGAGGAGTGGTCGATACTTCAATATTTTCTGATGATATGGAAAGCGGTATGGGTAGCTGGATACATACTGGCAGTGGCGATACATGGGCAATAACTAATGAGAATGCCCAAAGTGGTACGCTGGCTTGGTCAGATAGCCCAGATGCTAATTATACTGCAAATGATGATGCTTCTTTATCTTATAGTACTGATATAGATTTATTAGCTTATGCGGGAGAGAGAATAGGGCTGGGTGCATGCCTAATGTATGAACTTGAAGATGGTTATGATTTCTTGTATGTTGAAGTATCAGGAAATAGTGGTACTAGCTGGACAGAAGTGAGTAGATTTACTGGTTCTCAAAATGATTGGTTTTGTGCTGGTGTTGTTATTCCAGAAGATTTAAAAACGGCAAACTTTAGAATGAGATTTAGACTAGATTCTGATGGTTCAGGTCATAGAGATGGAGTCTATATAGACGATATACGCATTGGTAGTCTTGGTGACTCTGCAGCTTATGGGTTTAAACAAGGAACTTCAATGGCAACACCATATGTTACAGGAAGTATCGCACTAGTAGCCAAACAATTCCCTTCAGAAAATGTGTATCAAAGAATCAATCGTATCTATAGTGCAGCAGATAAGCTTAGTGCTCTCACAGATAAAGTAGCGACAGGAGCACGATTAAATATAGGAAATGCTATGCAGGCTGATATATCACTCAAGCCGATGATTATAGATGTCAATAAAACTCAGGGATTGAAAACAGGTGATATTTTGACTATAGTTGGCATGGAGTTTGGTGCGTCTGAAGGTAAAGTCTATTTTGATGACGCAAACAGCAGCAACCAGCCTGTTGAAGCGTTGATGCTAAGTTGGTCTGATGAAGAAATTATTGTAGAAGTTCCAGAAGGTGCAGGAAGATACCTCTCTATAGAAACAGCATCAGGTGAGAAATCAGTCAACTCATTAATAGTTACAGCATGGGAACCAGTAGCACCCATAGTGACCGCTAGACAAGATGCGGCTGTAGCAACATACAATGATAAACTGTATGTTTTTTCAGGTTCAGCAGATAGTGACAATCTTTCCTCATCAGAAGTTTATGACGCACAGAATGATAGTTGGGAAGACATAGCCAATATTCCAACACCTAGAACACAAGCAGCAGCCGTAGCTCTAAACGATAAAATATATGTCATAGGCGGATTTGCAAATTATGTATCTGTGGATACTGTAGAGTCCTATAATCCTGCTACCGATGAATGGAACAGTACTGTAGCACCCTTGCCACAAACTGTGCACGGAGGGCAGGCTGTCATACTCGAGGACT
This sequence comes from Sulfurovum sp., assembly GCA_012329065.1. Taxonomy (GTDB): domain Bacteria; phylum Campylobacterota; class Campylobacteria; order Campylobacterales; family Sulfurovaceae; genus JAAXPZ01. The sequence continues at coordinate 19,000 of JAAXPZ010000024.1, forward strand.
CACTATATTTTGTAGCTGGGGTAAACAATTGGGCTTCAGTAAATACTCTATATAGATATAATGAAAGCAATAATACATGGTCAGAAATGGCAACACTCAATATCGCTAGATCTTGGCATGTTGCAGCAGTATTCAATGGCAAAATATATGCCTTTACAGGCTTTACAGATACATATGAGTGGACAAAAACAGTAGAAGAGTATGATCCAGCCACAAACACCTGGACAACAAAATCAACAGAAATGCCTTCAGCTAGATGGGTTGGTGCAGGTGCTGCAAACAAGGATGGCATCATTATCGCAGGAGGACATACGGGACCAGATGAGGGGTATTTCCCAACCAACAATGTAATGTTTTATGATCCATCAACTGATGTTTGGAACCATAATAAAGACTCCATAACTGACTATCTAGCTCCAAAAACATATACATCCATGGCATTTATGGAAAATAGAGGCTTTTATATTATATGTGGACAGGGGTCTTTTAGTAATGAGGTTGAGATGCTAAATATCGCAGCAATTGCCCAGGATGATGTAGCCACGACCGATGAAGATAGCAGTATAGATGTAGCAGTTTTGGACAATGACAGTGATGCAGAAGGTAATATCACTATAGTATCTGTGACAACGCCTGTAAATGGTACATCAACAATTAGTGCTTCTGTTGTCAACTATATGCCAAATGTAAACTTCAATGGTACAGATAGCTTCTCTTATACTATTACTGATGGCAATGGCGTAAAGAGAAGTGCAACAGTTACGCTCACTGTTAATCCTATCAATGATAAGCCTGTAGCTATCGCAGATACTGTTACCACAGATGAAGATCAGGCTGTCAATATAGATGTGCTTGCCAATGATAGTGATATCGATGGGGATACACTAACAGTTTTAATTAGCAATAGTCCATCAAATGGAAGTACAACTGTTAATGCAGATGGTACAGTGACCTACACACCTAATGCAGATTTTAATGGCAGTGATAATTTTGAGTATAAACTCGTTGATATGGCAGGAGGAAGTGCTGTGGTGGGTGTTGAAATGACAGTAAATCCTATCAATGATACGCCAGTAGCCATAGCAGACACAGCGACTACAGAAGAGAGTCAAGCTGTCAACATAGCGGTACTTTCCAATGATAGTGATATCGATGCAGACGCACTCACTGTATCTATAGTTGTAAGTCCGTCAAATGGAGTTGTAGCCGTCAATGCAGACAATACAATCAAGTATACACCAAGTATTGGATTTAGCGGAACAGATACTTTTACTTATATGCCAAATGACGGTACTGTAGATGGCAATCCAGTAGTGGTGTCCATAGAGGTAAATGCTACAGTGGACACAAAAGTTATAGTTATCGCAAAAATACTAGAATATGCAGAAAATGCTGGAGAAGCCCCCACTGTTCAAGACTATCAAGATGCTGGTATAGAGGGTGTAACGGCTGAAAATCTAGATGTAGTAAATGAAGCAATGAGCACCCTCTTGCAAAACCAAAATGGCATACAGGCTGAAGATAGAATACAAGAAGTTGCAGATAATGCTATAGCTGGTCTAGGCAATAGTGGGGGCGGTTGTACCTATAATCCAAACAACAATAGCATAGATTTTACAATAATCTTGATGATACTTGGTTCACTGCTGTATCCTATTAGACGCAGGCTTTTCTCGTAGCATCTTTTTACTGGAGGCTGTCACTTAGGCAGTCTCTCTAGACACACTAAACAAGAAGGAAACAATGGTGTTTAAAAAACATAGAATCATTCACTGTGCATATATGATTATCTTAATAGCAACTGCGAGTTTTGCCAAAGCTCCAAATGCTTCAGGCAGCAAAATGAAGACTCCATACGCCAAAGGTGAAGTCATCGTAGTCCTCAAAAAAGGAAAAGAGATTAGCGATATAAACTCAAGCTTATCTCGTAGTAGCATAAGGGTCGTAAAATCGTATAAATCCATCGCTAGCAAAAGTAAAAGCTCATATCTTCTGATAAAAGGAAATCTACCCACACAAAAGCTTGTAGCTAAGCTAAAAAGCAATCCAAATGTAAAATCTGCCTCCCCAAACTATAGGAGAAAACTCAATCTAACACCAAATGACCCTAAATTTTCAGACTTATGGGCACTTAATAACATAGGTCAACCCATAAGGGGCACTGCTGGAACTGATGATGCTGACATCAATGCAGTTGAGGCTTGGGATATCGAATCAAATGCATCAAATACAGTTGTAGTAGTGTTCGACACGGGTGTTGATTATAATCACGAAGATCTCCGTAGAAACATCTGGATAAACAGTGTAGAGCTTAATGGAGCTATCAGCGTAGATGATGATAATAATGGCTATATAGATGATATATATGGTTATGATTTTGCTTCTGATAATGACGGTGGTGATGATTCTGACCCTATGGATATACATGGGCACGGTACACATATAGCTGGCACTATAGGAGCTGTTGGAGATAATGGAGTTGGCGTAGTGGGTGTCAATTGGGATGTAAAGATCATGGCTATCAAGGTATTTAGACCAGAGCTACACAATTATGATAGTGATGTGCTCGAAGCGATTGATTATGTACTAAAGATGAAATCAAGAGGGGTCAACATCGTAGCAATAAACGCTTCTTATGGTGCGATGGAAGGAGAACAAGCAGATCCTATGAATGGAGCGATCGCTAGTCTTGGTGATGCTGGTATAGTTTTTGTAGCTGCAGCTGGCAATGATGATGTTGATACTGATGTTAGACCACACTATCCGTCTTCATACAGTGCCTATAATATACTTTCAGTTGCAGCTACGGATTATAAAGATAAGCTAGCATGGTTTTCAAATTTTGGCAGCACTTCTGTAGATTTGGCGGCTCCTGGAGTCAATATACTGAGTACTTATCCAGGAGGTGCAGATGTAGATCGCAGTATCTTTTTTGATGATGTAGAATCAGGTGTTGGTAACTGGATAAGTTATGGAGCCAATAACAGCTGGTCAATTACCCAAGAAGATGCCAATAGCTCTACTCATGCATGGACAGATAGCCCCAATAATAAATATAAAGATGATACAAATGCTTCTCTTGCTTATGATTCAGATATAGACCTTACTGCTTATTTTGGAGAATCTATTGGGCTGGGTGCCTGCATGATTTATGAGCTTGAAAAAGGATACCATGACTGGATGTTGTGGGATAAGGTGCTGATAGAGGTCTCTGCAGATAGCGGAAATAGTTGGGCTTTACTTCAAGAGCTTGGAGATAAGCAAAGTAGCTGGAAATGTACGGCTTACGCGATACCTAATGCCTACAAGACAGCAAACTTTAGAATGAGATTTCGTATAACAACTGATGGTTCGACAGTTTATGATGGTATCTATATCGACAATATAGCTATAGGGAGACTAAGTCCATCTAAAAGGTATGGCTACTCCTCTGGTACTTCCATGGCTTCTCCATATGTAGTTGGTACTGTAGCACTCATGGCGGCCCAGTATCCAGATGAAAATACAAGTTACCAAATAGCTAGGATTCTAGGTGGTGTTGATAAAATGGATAATTTAAGTCAAAAAGTTGTAGTAGGAGGCAGGCTCAACATATACAAATCAATAGAACTTAGCCTTGTTGCACCAGTAGGTGTAGATGACAACGCAAGCACAGATGAGGATAATAATATTACAGTTTCAGTGCTTTCAAATGATAGTAGCTTAAATGGCAATAGTCTAAGTATAGTGAATCTTACAACACCAGCAAAAGGCAAAGTAAGTATAAATGGTGCTGATATTATATATGTCCCAAATGCAGACTTTAATGGCATAGATAGTTTTAAATATTCACCAAATAATGGTCTATTGAATGGAAACAAAACAACTGTCACAATAACTATAAATCCTATAAATGATAGACCTATTGCAACGGAAGACAACATAAGTACAAGAGAGGATATAAATGTAAGTATTTCTGTTTTAGACAATGATATCGACATAGACAGCAATACCCTAACGATAACTAGTGTCGCTAAGCCTGCAAACGGAATAGCTACTATTGATAATAAAAGTATCACATACAGCCCAAATATCGGCTTTAATGGCATAGATAAATTTATTTATACTATCAGTGATGGAAATATGACAGCTAGTGCAAGTGTTAATGTTGCAGTATCTCCTGTCAATAGTATCCCAACAGCATATGATAAAAATATTACAATAAACGAAGATTCAGTTAATATACCTATTGTGCTAAGTGGACAAGATGCAGATGGAGATACCTTGACCTATATTATAGTGTCAAATCCAAGTAACGGCACACTAAGTGGCACAGAAGCAAATATTAAATATACCCCAAATACTAATTTTAGCGGCACAGATAGTTTCACATATAAAATCAACGACAGTACAGTAGATTCTAATATAGCTACTGTCACAATACTAGTTAATTCAGATATTGATACAGATGATAATGATGATATATTGGATAAGAATGATTCTACACCACTAGGCGGGGGTAGTGGAGGAGGTTGTACATATAATCCCAATAATAAAGATTTTGACTTTATGTTGATACTCATGATATTTGCTACAATACTTTATTCAGCAAGACAAAAATATTCACTATAGGAGAGTAATGCTGACAAAAAAGCAAATACATGCAAGATATGCAGTTGCTATCGCTACGGCACCTGCATTTTGTGTCTTGTACGCAAAATTATTTGGATACAGTGCAGAGAGTATCTTCTGGCTTTTTGATGATACGAGGTCATTGATTTTTCTGATTATCCTATACCCAATCATAGAGGAACTTGCTTTTAGAGGGCTTATCCAAAGCTTTATATCTGCAAAGACAAAGCATGCTGAGTTTTTTTGGGGTATCACTTGGGCAAATATACTGACTTCTGTTCTATTTGCACTTATGCATCTTGTTTATCATACCCCTATTTGGGCTATACTAGTTTTTTTCCCATCTCTAATATTTGGATACTTTAAAGACAAGTATGATATCGTACTTCCAAGTATATTTTTGCATATGTTCTATAACTTATGCTTTTTTTCTATAGTTGGAAACTAATACCAAATTAAAAAAGGAGCACTCAGATGAAACAAATAATAAAAATACTTTTTATGGCATTACTCTGCATAGGATGCAATAGTCCAAATTTACCTAAAGAAGAAGAATCAAAAGTTGAAAAGAAACAGGCATCTCAAAAGAGCAATACTAAATCAGAGCTAATCGTCAGATTTAAAAAAGGCACAAGTGTACAGAAAGCGACAAATATAATTGAAGCTAACAATATGCTGGTGATAAAAGTGTATAAAAGTATCTCAAAGAGCAGTAATATGCCCATGCTTCACATAGGGTCATCTATGGACATAAAGATGATGAAGAGGATTGTCAAAGGTATTTCTAGTATCTCTTCAGCTTCCGAGAATAGCAAGCGAAGAATGTTTTAAGCGTAATACAGTATAAACCGATAATCATTGTCATATTCAGCAACTCATACTTTTTTTTGATTATCATTTTACTTCTTTTATATTGAGGAGTTTTTATGGTAGCAGTTTTAGAGAGTTTTATGTATGAGGTGTCAAATCTGTTTTTGGTACCAGTTCTTCTTATGATAATAGCACTTTTTGTTTATTCATTTTTTCAGATAGGTATTTTTATAATGGAATCAATCCAAAGACGAAAACATTCTTCATCCTATCAAAAGCACTGTGAGTCCTCAAGTCCTAAAAAAATTAAAGGCTATCCAATATTTTCATATTTTGTAGCCAACCGCTTAGATGATGAGGATACTCTAGAGCTCTTTGCATACAAAAAACTGGAAAATATCTCTATAGTCACTCGCGTAGCTCCCATGCTAGGGCTTGTGGCAACCATGATACCTATGGGACCAGCACTCAAAGCACTATCTGATGGCAATGTGCAGGGCATCAGTGAAAACCTCATCATAGCATTTGCCGCAGTTATCTTTGCATTGATAGCCGCTTCTATTACTTACTGGATCGCCTCTAAACGAAAAGGATGGTACGCAAGTGAAATTATAGACATACTCAAGAGAAAAACAACATGAAACTACTGCAAGAAGATGAATCTTTAAACCCTATTCTTTCAGCAGTGAACCTTGTCGATGTTTTTTTGGTAATCATCGCAGCTTTGCTTATCTCAATAGCTCAGAACCCTCTCAATCCATTTTCTGCTGATGATGTCACAGTTATCAAAAACGCAGGCAAAAAAAACATGGAAGTCATCATCAAAAAAGGCAAAAAACTTACCAAATATAAATCAGATGGAAAAATAGGTGAGGGCGAGGGAGTAAAGGCAGGTGTTGCCTATAAGATGAAAGATGGAAACATGATATATGTTCCTGAAGACAAAAATACAGGAAATAGAAAAACAGGAGACAAAAAGTGATAAAAAAACTACTTTTAATCATTGCAATGCTACCTATGTCTATACATGCAAGTACTCAAAAAGACATACTTATTATAAGTACAAGCATGGGTATCGTATCGCAAAGTGCAAAAATGTCAGCATTTAAAAGAGCTGCTGAGAAAGAAGGTTTAAGTGTAGTCGTTAAATTTGAGAGAGAGATTGATGTAGAGAAGTTTATAGAGCAGATCAACAGCTATAAGATAGTAATGTTTGATTCTTTAGCAGGAGCTAGAACTCTTGGTTCATTGCTTGGAAAGTTTGACCAAGCGGTACAAAATGTCAATGAAAACATAGCTATCATCCCGCTACCGCTCAAAGATGAAAGTCCGTACAGAAAAAATATAACTATAGAGCAAAATATTGAGCTATATAAGTATTGGGAAAATGGTGGAAGAACAAACTTTTCAAATATGGTAAAATATTTGAAGGTGCATATCTTAAAAATATCCAAAGAAAATATAGCTGAGGCAATAATATTACCAAAAAATGGAGTATATCATCCAAAAAACCCTGATATTGCTTTTGCTAGTCTAAGTGAATATACCAAATCATTTGGTATAGATCTTCAAAATACTAAAAAGCCAGTTGTTGGGGTAAAGTTCCACAGAAGCTCGCTTGTTAGCGGTGCCATAGGTCACATAGATGCTATGATCGAGTATCTTGAAAGTAAAGGTGCATATACTATACCATTTTACACAGACATAAGTGGAGGAGATCCCGTAGGAGTAAAATTTCTCATAGAAAACAATCAAACAGTAGCAGATGTAGTCGTCAATTTTCAAATCATGGTGATAGACCATGAGAGCCAAAGGGCTGCTTTAAAACAACTAAACATACCTACTTTGCATGCACTCAGTTATTCAAAAGGTAGCCAAAAAGAGTGGGAAGCAGATCCTTATGGTATAGATTTCCCTATGATTCCAATGTATTATATTATCCCTGAAACACTCGGATTTATTGACCCGCTAATAGTCGCTGTGCAGGATTATAAAACAAAAGAGATGATTCCTATAAAGGCACAGCTTGAGTCTTTGGCCAATAAAGCAATAAATATTTCAAAGCTAAAAAAGATAGATAACTCCAAAAAGAAAATAGCCATCATGTACTACAACTACCCCGCTGGCGTTGACAACATGGGCGCTAGTTTTTTAAATACACCTGAGAGCTTGGAGTTGATTCTAAAAGAGTTTAAAGCACAGGGCTATACAACACAAGAGCAGAACAATACCTACCTACGAAAAAAAGCCACAGCTGGACTCAAGGTGATGTATAGTGTAAATCTATACAAAGAGGCAAAAAAAATATTGGAAAACGATAGTGCAGCTCTGTTTCCTTATGATGAGTACATAAAAGAGTTTTACAAGCTTCCTGTAGATACTAGAACAGATATGATTAGATTTTGGGGCTATCCACTTCAGTCAAAGATGTTGATTTTCAACAAAGAGGATCAAAAGTGGTACTTTCTAGTACCTAGAATAGAGATAGGAAACATCGCCATCATGCCACAGCCTCGTCGAGCAGAGAGAGAAGATAGTATATGGGAGATGAATAAAGATATAAATAGAGATGATTCATCATTGTGGCACAATCCAAAGGTATCTATAAGTCACTCGTATCTAGCCAGCTATCTGTGGGCTAGGAAGCAGTTTGCTGCCAATGCTTTGGTGCATCTAGGCACTCACGGAACACAAGAATGGAGTCCTGGCAAAGAAAGAGGACTTAGAGTTGGAGATGATGCACTCTCAGTGCTTGGTGATGTGCCTGTTGTCTATCCATATATCACCAACAACCTAGCTGAAGGGATACAAGCTAAAAGAAGAGGAAGAGCCACACTAATATCTCATCAGACTCCACCATTTGGATTGACGGGAACATATAAAGAGCTTAGCGAAATCATGGATTTTATAAATCAATACAAAAGTGTAGATGATGGGATGCTCAAGACAGAGCTCAAAAAACAGATTAGCGAAGTAGTGGTCAAGATGAATATCAATAAAGATATAGAATTTACTCCAGAAATGATGGAGAATGATTTTGACAATATGCTGTCAAAAGTAGAAGACTATATACTGGGAACCTCAAAGCAAGCTATGCCCTTGGGTATGCATACATTTGGTACATATCCAAAAGAAGAGCACCTCATCTCAACTGTCATGCAGATGGTGGGCTCTGAGTTTATAACCAAAGTAGAGGGTGACGAAAAGTATTTTGCTAAAAACTACAAGGAGTTCAATAGTTCCAAAACCTACAGACTCATCAAGGATTATGTCATAGATGAAAAGTCCATGAAAGACATTGACGATGGAGAGATAAAAGCTTATCTGAGAGTTGCAGTTGACTATAAATACAGATTTATAAAAACCAAAGAGATAAAGAATTTCATTAGGGCACTAGATGGGGAATTTATAGAGACTGGCATAGGAGGAGATAGTATCAGAAACCCAGACTCACTAGCAACAGGAAGTAATATGTACGGATTTGATCCTTCCAAAGTGCCTACAAAAGCAGCCTACAAGACAGGCAGTAAGCTCATAAAAGATTTTATAGAAAATCATTATGCAGAAAATAAAAAATACCCTAGAAAGCTGACTTTTAACCTCTGGTCGCTTGAGACGATGCGTCACTATGGGGTGCTGGAGAGTCAGATACTATATGCCATGGGAGTGCGGCCTATATGGAATGAAACTGGTATCTCAAACAGAATGATACAGGGCATGGCGAAGCAACAGCTTGAGAGCTTTTTGCCAAGCGGCATGGCAAAGTGGATATCAGAGCTCGTAACTATACAGAGAATACAGTTTCTCCTAGACCTTACGCCAGATGATTGGCTAGTCAAGGCTAAAAAGATGATCAAACACGCTTATGCTGTAAGTAAAGGTCAGATAGAAGATATAGAGATTATCCCATATAGCGAGCTCAAAAGACCGAGAGTTGATGTGGTGATATCTGCTACAGGACTATATAGGGATACTTTTCCTCAAGTGATGCAGTTGATTGCAAAAGCTGTAGAAAAGGTAGCGGCATTAAAAGAAGATGGGAATTATCTGAGAGAAAATGCTCTATCTTTGGAGAAAATGCTTGCCAAAAGAAAAGATATAAATGAAAGTGAAGCCAAGTACCTCTCGACAATCAGAATATTTTCAAATAAAACTGGAGATTATGGTAGCGGAGTGGATGAGATAGATGATACAGGTAGGTGGGACGATGACAAGAGAATCTCACAAAATTATGTTCAAAAGCTAGGGCATTATTTCGGAAGTGATACGAGTAGATGGAGTGAAAAGAGAGTAGATCTTGACCTCTATTCAAAGAACCTAAGTGGCACAGAGGGGATCATATTTTCAAGAACCTCCAATCTCTATGGGCTACTCACAAGTGATGACCCATTTGAATACTTCGGCTCCATCGCAATGGCTGTTAGAAATGTAGATGGCAAAGCCCCTAAAACCTATATAGCAAACCTAAGAGATCCAAATGATGCAAAAATAGAATCAACAGCCAAGTTTCTAAGTAAGGAGCTTAGGGGTAGATATTTCCACCCCAAATGGATAGAAGAAGCCATGGCAGAGGGCTATAGTGGCGCAACACTTATACAAGATGTGATGGCAAATTTCTGGGGCTGGCAGGTAGTAGATCCAAATGTCATAAGAGATGACCAGTGGCAGGAGTTTGTAGAGATATATGTTAATGACAAGTATGATATGCAGATACAAGAGTGGTTTAAGTCACTCAATCCAGATGCCTATGCAAGAATCATACAGAAGATGCTTGAGGCGAACAGAAAAGGCTACTTCAAGACAGATGAAGATACGCTCAAAAAGCTTGTAGAGCTATACAAAGAGCTTGAGACCAAATATACAATATCTAAAAACTATAATGAAAAGTTCAAGAAGTTTGTCAATGACAAAGCAGTAGGCTTTGGACTCATGACACCATCAGGCAAGATGATAAACCAAACTATGCCAAAAGCCTCATCAAAAGCCAAATCAGAGCAAAAACAGAAGAAAGCAGATGCCCCAGCAAAAGTCAAAGGCCAAGAGCTAAAAAAAGTAGAAAAAAGTAAAACCGAAATTAGATATCAAGAGTATCTAGTCTTGAGCTTTTTACTGCTGATTATGGTTGGCGGCATGCTGTATCAATCCAGAAGAAAGGAGTACTGATATGAAGAAAATTATTTTAGCAATATTTATTTCTAGTGGACTTTTTGCCCATACACCACTGCTCACTTGTATAGACGAAGGTGACGGAACTATCACTTGTGAGGGCGGCTTTAGTGATGGATCGAGTGCAGGTGGAGTTAAATTTAGAGTAGAGCAGAAAGACAAGGTGATTCTTGAGGTCAAGCTTGATAGCAATAGTGAAGTAAACTTCAAAAAACCACAAGGGTCTTACAGGGCTATCTTTGACGCAGGTGCTGAGCATATCGTAGTAGTCAAAAGCAAAGATATATTTGAATAATACAAAGGGAGAGTATGAGAAATTTTAAGAAACTAACAAGCAAGATTGCCTTGAGCATGCTGGCTTTGGCTATAGCTGCAAGTGCCAACCATTTTCAGTTGATGTACACGCCTGAGACTACTCTGCAAAGCGGTAGAACGGTAAAGATGATTCATGCAATGATACATCCCTATACTGATAGGAAAATTATGGATATGGGTAAACAGCACAAGGGTGACAAGGACTTCTTGGAGCCCGAAGAGTTTTTTGTAGTCCATAAAGGTATCAAAACAGATCTGATGGAGACACTTGAACCGATCTTGTTTCAAGGTAAAAAAAGAGCAGGAAAAGGATACAGATCGAAACACAAGCTCAAAAAGATGGGAGATCATCTTTTTGTACTCAAGCCTGCCCCTTACTACTCTACACTAGAGGGTATTTATCTCAAGCAGATCACCAAGCTACTGGTCAATATAGCAGGAAAACCTACTGACTGGGACAGAGAGCTTGGACTAGAGGCTGAGATCATACCCTTATCCAAGCCTTATGGCATCTGGGAGGGCTCCAGCTTCTCTGCTATGGTCAAGGCTGAGGGTATCCCAGTACCATTTGCTCAAATCGAGGTAGAGTATCTCAATAGTGAGATAGACATAGAAAACCTAAAAGTGGGTGCTTTTAAAACTATGGCAAAGAACCAAAACTTCAAAACCATAGAGTTTAAAGCCAATGAAAGGGGTGAGTTTACCTTTCACCTGCCCAAAGAGGGCTGGTGGGGTTTTAGAGCCAAACATATAGGACTCAAAAAAGACTACAAAGAAAAGGAGTTGAGCATTGAGGGAATAATATGGGTGCAGGTTAAAAAAGTAGAGATCAATAAGACAGAAAGAGCAAAGAGTAGCGAAGATAACAACAGCCAGTAATTTGCTCTATGTTGGCGAGTATTTAATAATACTCTAAGCAATAATTGATAATAATTATTATACTTAATAAATAGAAGGAGAAGAGATGAGAAATTTGATGATGATGTGTCTGGCAGTAGTTGCTGGACTTTTTATACTTAGTGGTTGTGGCGGTGGTGGCAATCCCCCATCTGAAGAAAATCCAGAAAAAGTGACAGGATATCTGATAGATTCAGCTATAGCAGGGATATCATATGATTGCAATGGCAGTGAAGCTGGAGCCGTAACAGCTTCTGATGGTGCATTTGAGTGCTACAGCCCTCCAGTGACTTTTAAACTTGGCGGTATGACATTGGGGACTATACAGACACTTCCTAGTGATAGCAAAGTATATCTACAAGATTTACTAGGTGTGGATAGAAGTGCTTTTACTGATCCAAAGGTTGTTAAGCTTGCAAGACTATTGCAGTCGCTTGATGAGAATAATGATCTCTCTGATGGCATTACAATTACAGCTGAAGTAGCAGCCAATTTTACAGCTAGTGACTCTATGAATCATGATTTATCAGATCTTGTGATAAAAGGTAATCCTCAGGCTGCACTTGTAAGTGAAGAGAGTGCTATACGACATCTACAGCAGAGTTTAAACAATAATCATCCTCATCCAGGAGAAACAGAAGCAGAGGTTATAGCAAGATATCTAAAAGATATACAGGCTACCAATAGAGATCTTAATACAAGTGATCCAGTGATAAGTACTGCTCTTGCTGAATTAGCAAAATGCTTATATAGAAAAGATAAGACACTACTACAAGCAGACATTATCGCTACTTTTGGTTCACATGTCAGAGAGGAAGATCTGAATTCAACCAACTATTCTACTGTTGAAGGGTGTGATACTGTGACTATCAGAAAAGTAGGTGGAACATTTACTGACTCTCAAAAAGTACTTTACTATACCATCAATAACCCAGTTACAGGAAATGAACAGCTTCTAGCATACGACTATGACAACAAAAAGTCTCAGGTAGTCAATACTGATGTAATCTTAGGTCATAAAGTATTTTTGTTTGAGGGTGAAAAAGATGGGGGCAAGGAGAAATTTACAGGTAAAAAGTTTGGTGTCTATCTAGATCCAAATCAAAATTTTAAAGATCGAACACATACGGTAAATTCTAGATATGGATCCTATGATATCAACTATAGGTTTTATATGGATAATGCATTGATGAAGTTTGATGTTAAAAATCCTTCTAGGGTAAGTTATGTCTTTAGGTCAAATCAAATCCCTGCTGAGCTAAAAAACAGTGGTGTGTCAAAAGTTGGAAAAGCATTTAAGATACTGGAAAATATCGTTGACCCAGACAACTCTTATGTAGGACTCAAGGTTCTAGACTCTCTAGCAGATGATATTAGAGGAGAGACTGAGGACAACAAAACTCAAGCAGGACTTACAGTTAGAGTAGGAGACTCCAAGGCAGTAGCTGGTACGCCTATAGCGATTATAAAAGATACTGATTTCAAGAGTGATGGGCTACTTGTCCTATATGCACCTCCATATATACCAGAACAATCCAATGGAACATATACACTTAAAAAGTACAATGCATCACTCACGACGAGTACTACTATAGCGAACGGAAAGTACTATTTTGCTACAGAAAATGATACTCATATATATCTCTTCAAAGAGGGAAGCGATAAGATCTATGCATTTGGTAAATCAGCTGATACTCTCACTGAAGTAGCAGGTGTAACTCTAGCTGGTGCTTATAGCAGAGATGTACATGCCAAAGGCTCTAGTCACGGATCATCTACAAGACTCATAGATGGAGGTACAACGCTGTCTGGCAGAAGACCTCATCTAGGTAGCGGTGATGATGCTTATGTCTCATTCCATTATGACCTGCATGCCAATATAGGAAGTGCTTTTATCTTTGGTTCATTTGGAGCATACAAAAGTGCTCAAGTCTTTAAGCTCACGGGAACTACAGGAATAAAGATTATGGACAATGGTGACGCAGTCGATCACAGTAGTGCTCCTACAACTGAGCCTATAAGTGGGCATATCAATCTCATAGCTGTCAGTGGAAATAAACTTCTATCAGAAATAGGCTGGTTTGATGGTAATGCTACACTAGGTGGCACTTGCAGGAGAGGTTACCCTATGCCATTTTCTATGAACGGTAAAGCGTGCGTCCATGTGAAGTATGGCTATGTTGAGACAAATACAACTAGCTCTGCGGATGATATAACTGTACTTGAATTTGATGACAATAACGCCAGTACAGATGACAGTATGGTGACAAAAAATCTTCCATACTATGTAGCTAGAAGAATCGGTCCAGTTGCAGTAGGCGATAAGCTTTATATATCACTATTTAAGGGCGGTTCTAGGAGAAATGGATATGTTCATCAGCAGTATCAATTTCAACTTTCAGATATGTCAAAGGTGAAAACAGTAGTGGGCAGAACATACTTCACTAAGACACATCAGGCAAATAATGGTATTTATGATGGGACAGTGATAGCATTTTCACAAACACAACAGACTATATTTAATGTAGATGACAATACCGAGTTGGCTGATGTTTCAGACATAAACGGCAAGCCAGGATTTTCTATCTCCGCACTTACTAGTGGAGCACCACTCTCTGGAGTAGGTAGTCTCTCTATGCTGAAAAACAACATAGGAAATCATGCTTTTGAGATGTTTGTAGTTGATACAGAAAATGGTGGATTTGAATATATAGACTTTGCTCCTTTTGGTGGCTGGATATATGAATAGACTTTTGTTATTGGGGGCTTTGCCCCTGATACTTGGTGCTGAACTGCTCCAAGAAGTAGTTGTAGAAGAGGGCAACACCACAAGCGAAGAGAGCATAGCTGAAGAGTCTTTTTATCGTACATATACAAAACATACAGTCAGTAAAAAAGAGATATCAGAATCTGGTGCAACAGATATCAAGAGTGTATTGAGTGATATTCCTGGAGTCAGACTCAAAGAGTCGGGGTCATTTAACAAAAAGCTGATAGTCAGAGGACTAAGCAATGAGCGTGTAGTTTCTGTAGTGGATGGAGCAAAGCTAGTAAATCAAGGAATCACTCATGGCGGTGGTGGTGAACTTGGCTTAGTGGATCTATCTACTGTAGAGGATATAGAGCTTGTCAAGGGCAGTCCAAATGTCATCTATGACCCAGGGGCAACTGGGGGTGTTGTGCTTGTAAATACTATCAAGGACACGAGTAAGTTGGAAAATAGCTGGGGCGGAAAGTATAGTTTTGGCTACAATGGTGGATATTTGATGAACAAGCATTCACTATTTTTAGAAGGAAAATATGAGGGCTTTTATAGTTCGATAACAGTTACAGATACTGACTCAGAAGATAGAAATGTAGAAGATAAGCAAAGAATGCAAGACGCATTAGATAAAATCAATGGAGAAGATGAACGCTTCGGTACAGAGTTTGAAGTAACAGATTTGGGATATACAAGCAAGGCATATCAATATCTAGGTTCCTATCAGTTTGCTGATAGCGGCACTATTTATCTAAAGAGAAGCGAGTATAAGGCTGAGGATATAACCTTTATGCATGGAGCATCCAATCCCATGATTTTTCACTATAAAGAGTATAGCAGAGAAAACACAGCACTAGGCATCAATACACAAAGTATATGGGGTCTAGATAGCCTAAGGTTCAATTTCTCCAATCAAGCCATCAGTAAAGTCACACAACCCAATATACTGACAAAACATATTATTGATGTAGAGAGCAATACTATCAAAATAGATGCTAAAAAAATGATAGATGCACATGAGATTCGATTTGGTTTAGAGAGAAGCAAGGATGATGCAAAGACAAATACTTTTTCTGAACAGACATATATGGCTGGCTACTTAAGTGGTGTGTATAATCATGAAGATTTTGTAATAACCGCTGGTCTAAGGTACAACAAGTATCACACAAAGCAAAACATAGAGCCTGGAAGAAATCTGGATACCATCTACGATCTTGTAGGGGTTTCTGGAGTATTGAAAGAACCTATAGACGAGAGTGGATGGAGCTATGCTGCTGGAGTGACATACCTCATAAATGATAACAACAATATATCCTTCAATTATGCAAAAACATATCGTTATCCTTCGCTTTATGAGCGGTTTGCGTTTGATAGATTTATAGGTGGTGGTGCTGATATGAAGGCAGAAGAGGGTAATAATTACGAGCTCTCATACAAGTACTTAGATGACACTCTCTCCGTAACAGCTACAGTATTTCGTACTAATTTTGATACATTCAATAGCTTGTATCGCTTTGTTACTATTAAAGACATAGATTATCTACGATCATGCAACAGAGATCCACTATGTGATCCATTTGACGGTGGAGACAATGAAAGAAAGATTTTTCAACTCTACCTAAAACATGCAAGTTTTAATGATATAACCAACTCAGGCTTTGAATTTTCTATCAAAAAAACATTTCCTGAACAAAAAATCGATATAGGTTTTAATGCCTCCTTGAGCAAACTTACTGATGGACATGTGTTGTTAGGGAATGCTACGGAGGCAACAACTATCAGATTTGCACAAGATCCACTGGAATTTTCTGCTTTTATCAAAAAAGAATTTGACTATGAATACAAGCCATGGATCAAACTGAAAGTAAGACATGTGACCAATAGGCCTGAAGTTAAGCAAGAGAATGGGTTTGAGGCATTTACTGTAGCAGATTTATCTTTTGGGGCAGAGTATAAAGACTTTACACTTAATGCAGGCATCAAAAATCTGACCAATGAGATATATCATGAGCCCTATATGGGACTAGATGGCATTAAGCGGTCGTTTTTTGTGAACCTGACGGCAGCATTCTAAAAAGTTCAATCAATGAATAATCTAATAGTAAAGATCGTTTTTTTACTATCTATGATATTTGGCTTTTTGGAGGCTAATCCAAATAAAATACTCATCATATCAGCAGACACTCATAAATCTTCTCAAAGTGCAAAATTTGCATTTACCAAAAAGCAGGCCAAGGATATTGGCTTAGAGTTTGACTATAAGTTTAGCAACCAGATAAAGGGGAGAAAAGAGTTGCTTTCGCAATATGATATGGTCATATTCGATTCGCTTAGAGTCAAAAATATCAAAAGAAGTGTAGAAGCTTTTAAAGACAGCATAAAAGCACTTGATAATATAATTTTGCCTATGGCAAAAGAAGAAAATCCCTATATGCAAAATATAACTTCCGCACAACGAGATATACTCTATGACTACTGGCGTAATGGAGGAGTTTCAAATATACAAAATATGCTAAAGTATATCAAGCATAAAGTCCTTAGCAATGATACTATAGAGATAGAGAAGCCAAAGGTACTTCCTCTAAGTGGTATCTATCATCCTCGACACAAAGATTTGGTTTTTGCTTCACATAAGGAGTATTTTGATTTTCTTGATGTTGATTTTGAGAGCAACAAAAAGCCTATAATAGCTATATATTTTGGTAGAAACTCAATAGTATCCAATATACTTGCACCTATCAATGATGCTATAAAACGCATAGAGGCAAAGGGAGCTATTGCTTTGCCGTTTTTCTTCAAAACAAAGAGCAAACAAGATGCTATAGGATTGGAGTTTTTGCAAGATAACGGGCAGAGGATGGCAGATGTACTACTCTACTTTTTCAGTTCTATTCATAGTGGCATTGACAAGATAGACAATTTCAAGACATTAAATATACCCATATTGCATGCATTAACCTATAGATGGGGAGATCAGAAGAAGTGGGAGAGAGATAAAATAGGTATGCCGTTTGGCAGTATTGCAAGTAGCTTTGTGATGGCTGAGAGTCTCGGCTTTACCGATAGCATGGTGGTGGCTACGCAGGACAATATTGATAAAGAGTTTCATCCTATCCCTTATCAGATGGATTCATTTATTAGCAAAGCCTTAAAACTTGCAAGGCTTCAAAAAATAGAAAATAGAGATAAAAAAGTAGCACTGATGTATTATGCACTAGGTAGAGACAAGATTGGTGCTAGCTTTTTAAATATACCAAAGAGCTTAGAATCTATTGTGAAGAAGCTAAATATAGAGGGTTACACAGTAAGAGATATCAATGCCAGCACTATTTTAGATCAGACACTAAAAACAATAAAAGTGCTCTATGATATTGATCTATACAGTAATGCCAAACGAATGCTCGACGAGGGGCAGGCAGACTTGTATCCATATGATAAGTATATGCAAGAGTTCTATAATCTTCCTGTAGAGTTGCGTACAGATATGATAAGGGTTTGGGGGTATCCACTTGAGTCGAAGATGCTCGTATATAAAAAGGATGAGAAAAGATGGTATTTTTTGATCCCAAGGATAACGCTTGGCAATGTCATCATTATGCCTCAGCCCCACCCATTAGAAAGAGAAGATAGCATAAGGGATATGAATCTTGATATTGGCAGAGAAGATGAGAGGGACTGGCACAACCCTACAGCAGCAGTCAACCATTCGTATTTCGCAACATATCTCTATCTAAAAAATCAATTCAAAACTGATGCCTTGGTGCATCTAGGAACCCATGGGACAGTGGAATGGAGTTTGGGCAAAGAGAGAGGCTTGAGTATTTATGACTCTGCGCTAATGTGTATAGCAGATATACCGCATTTCTATCCGTACATTGTCAACAACACAGCTGAGACAATACAGGTGCGAAGAAGAGCTAGGGGTGTTATCATATCACATCAGACACCACCTTTTGCATTGGCAGGTTCATACAACGAAGTCAATGAACTTATGGAGCTTAACGCACAGTTCAAGACTGTCACAAAAGGGCTCATGAGAGAGCAGGTTAAAAAAGAGATCATCCAAAAGAGTATAGCTTTAAATATCCATAAAGATATTGAAATGAGCCAAAAGCAGATAGAGGGTGATTTTCATCATTTTCTACATGAACTAGAGAAGTACATCAGAAGCTTCACTGCTGTTTCACAGCCTTTAGGACAACATACTTTTGGTACTATTTATAACGAAGAGCATCTCATTACTACAATCGCACAAATGCTAGGCAAAGAGTATTTAGTCAAAACAAACGGTGAGGATTATGCCATAGCAAACTACAAAGATTTTAATAGCTCAAAGGCATACAGACTTATCAAAAAGCACATCATAGAGAAAAAAGAGATAAACAATAGTGAGTTTATAGAGTTTATAAATCAAGGCAAAGAGCTTTACAAGCTTCTTGCCTCTCAAAAAGAGAACAAAAATCTTATCCGTGCACTAGACGGAGAACATATAGAAGCAGGAACAGGCGGAGGTCCTATTAGAAATCCCCAAAGCTTACCTACAGGGGTCAATTTGGTCAGCTTTGATCCCACAAAAGTACCCACTCCTGCTGCATATAAAACAGGCAGGTTGCTTATGGATAGATTTATAGAGGAGCACTATAGAGATAATGGCATCTATCCAAACAAGATTACTTTTAATCTATGGGGCTTAGAGACGGTCAGGCATCACGGAGTGCTTGAGTCACAGCTACTAGCAGCAATAGGAGTCAAGCCGATTAGAGATAGCAAAGGAAGAATTAAAGATACCGAGATTATCCCATATAAAGAGCTAAAAAGACCTAGGATAGATGTAGTAGTCTCTGCCACAGGGCTATATAGAGACATGTATCCAAATACCATCAAACTTATAGCTGATGCTATCAACAAGATTGCTAATCTCAAGGAGAAGTATAACTATCTGAGAAAAAATAGTATATCGCTTTTTGAGAATCTTAGAAAAAACCATGATATCAATGAGAGTGAAGCAAAATATTTCTCAAGTATCAGAATCTTCTCTAGTAAGACAGGTAATTATGGAAGCGGAGTGGATGCTATAGAGCAGACTAGTAGATGGAGAGATGATAAAAGAATAACAAAAGACTATCTAGAGCATACTGGATACTATTTTGGCAATGATACAAAAAGGTGGAATGAAAAACGAATGGATATCTCTTTGTACGCCAAAAACCTCAGTGGCACCAATGCAGTTATTTTTTCCAGAAGTTCAAATCTATATGGACTGTTGACATCTGATGATCCTTATGCACATTTTGGCTCTATCGGTATGGCAATCAGAAACATAGATGGAAAAACTCCAAAGACCTATATATCAAACCTCAGAGACCCCAATGATGCCAAGATAGAAACAACAGCAAGATTTATGAGCACAGAACTAAGAAGTAGATATTTTCATCCAAACTGGATAAGACAGATGCAAAAAGAGGAGTATGGGGGCACAGTAGAGATATCCTCTGTAGTCAATAACTTTTGGGGATGGCAGGTGGTCAATCCTGATGTAGTCAGAAGTGACCAGTGGGATGAGTTTAAAAGTATTTATGTGGATGATAAATATAAGCTAAAAATAGATGAGTGGTTCAAAAAACATAATCCGCAAGCACTGGCAGATATAGTTGAAAAAATGCTAGAAGCATACAGAAAAAATTATTGGAAAACAGGCAAAGGCAATATTGAGGATCTACTAGAGCTTTTGGATGATTTAAAAAAGAATTACAATACAATCTCATACAATACAAAACTAGATGAATTTACAGAAAAGGCAAAACAGGGCTTTGGGATAGAGAGTCTTAGAGAGGGAATGCAGGCAAGCAAGGCAAAACAAAAAGGTCAAAAACTTAAAGAAGTACAACAAAGCAAGGTAGATAAAGATTATACCTATCTGTACTTTGTCTTATTTATTTTAGCCTTGATTCTTGCTGGTATGCTTTATGAATATAGGAAAAAAAATGAGCATAACACTCGGCAATAAATGGCTAATGAGCATAAGAGTATTGACCGCAGTCATTATAGGATATGGACTTACCGTGCTTTATACCGTAGCTATATCAAAAACACTTATGATTCTAGGTCTGACCAAAGTGAACGCAACTGTAAGCATGCAACTTCTATCTTTTTTAATTTATTCTATAGTGGTTATGTGGGTATTTTCTGTTGCTTCTCTTAGAAAGCTTTGGCTTCATATCACCTACTCTATGATTATATCTCTAGTCTTGATATATCTAATAAATATGGGACTACAGTAGTGAAAGATACATTTACTAAATCTATGAGTTGGCTACATACTTGGGCATCATTGTTGCTTGGTTGGCTTCTGTTTTTTATTTTTCTTACTGGCACGCTGGGTTATTTTCAAAAAGAGATTACACAATGGATGAAGCCTGAGTTGCCCATAAGCGTAAATAAATTTACACAGCAGGAGTTGGTTCAGATTGCTATGAATCACCTAAAAAAAGAAGCTCCAAGTTCAAAAAAGTGGCTCATAAAATTACCAAATAGCAGAGAAAATATCTTGTCTGTAACATGGAGCCATGTAAGAAAAGACAAGGCTACTGCAATGGGAGGGCATGGTGGAGGCAGAGGAAAAAGAACAACTCATATCATAAATCCTCACACAAAAGAGATAGTAAAGCCAAGACGGACAGGTGGGGGAGGATTGCTTTATCGTATGCACTATAGGCTGCACTATGTGAATGCACGAACAGTAGGTAGGTATATCGTAGGAATCGCTTCTATGCTAATGCTTATCGGACTTATTACTGGCATTATTATACATCTTCGCAAGATACTCAAAGATTTTTTCACATTCAGGCAAGATAGAAATCTTCACTCGTGGCTTGATGGGCATATATTTACAAGTGTACTGGCACTGCCTTTTCATCTGATGATTACCTATAGTGGCTTGGCATTTTTTGTTTTTACCTATATGCCTCTGACTGCTTTGGCAAATTATGATGGAGACATGAGAAACTATATACAGGAAGCTTTCCCTAGAGAAAAAGCTATTAAAATTCAAGGTATCAAAGAGCCACTAGCTTCGATAGAGCAAATGAGAAAAAATGCAGAAGCATACTTCGGCTCACCTATAAAATCTATTAGCATTATCAATCAAGGCGACAGTAGTGCAATCGTGAACTTCACTAGAGAAAACAGTACTCTTTTTAGTTCAGAAAAAGCGGACAAGGTTTATTTTTCTGGCATCGACGGAAAGATGATAGAAAATCAAAGCCCAAACAGACCAAAAGCAACACGAGCAAGAGATATACTGACTGGCTTGCATCGTGGTGATTTTGCAAATATTTATGCTAGATGGCTATATTTTTTATCTGGTGTTCTAGGTACCTTTATGATAGCTACAGGGCTAGTCATCTGGACAAAAAAAAGAGAAGCAAAACAAAAAGATACTCTCGGATTTAAGCTAGTGGATAATCTCAATATGGTTACTATTGCTGGATTACCAATCGCTGTCGCTGTATATTTTTGGGCAAATAGACTCATTCCTATTGATGTACCAAAACGAGCCATGCAAGAAGCTGACGCAATGTTTATCGCATGGCTAGCAGTATCTGTATTTGTATTTTCTGTGAATTCAAGAAAAATGTGGGTTGTACTATTTTATCTTTCTGCTACTCTTTATGCATTATTGCCCATATCCAACTTTTTCTTGACTGGTCGTCATTTGGCTATCACTATAGCACAGGGAGACTGGACATTAGTCTGGATGGATTTGATGCTATTTTTTACTGGTCTTGCTTTTTGGTACACAGGCCATAAAGTACAAAAAAAGATTTCATCATGAGTATTTTTATATCTGGTATTATTTTACTTGGATTGTTCTTTTTGTCACTAATATTATCTTATCCATACAAGAGATTATTTGGTGTTAAACCGAGTGGCAAGTACACAGTATACTTGCATCTACTTGGGTGGGGCATGCTTGTTGTTGGTATGATTTTATCTATCAAAACATACGGTGTCGGGATAGGTATCACATACTGGTTTGGATATATAACACTTATGGCTTTTTTACTAGTCATAGGATTGAGTTACAAAACAAAAAAGGAAAAAAAATGTTAAAATATATAAAGATTATCTCTATAGTAGCTATTGTACTGATATTGTCTGCTTGTTCTACAAAGAAGCTGGTGACCGTGCCTCAACAAAGTGGAATTTACTCTGTGAAGCAGGATAGGATTATTACTGTAAAAGAGCTGACAAAAGAGGTTGAAAAGTATTCAGTGATTTTTGTAGGTGATCACCACAATACAAAGCCAACACACAAGTTTTTCAATAAATTTTTGAAATCTTTGGCGAAGAAAGGATACAGAATACATCTGGCAAACGAGTGGTTTACTCCTGAACACAATAGGGTATTGAAGCTATATACTGATGGTAAAATAAGCTCAAATACTCTGAAACACAAGAGAAAGTGGAGTAAGTTTACTTCTATGGACTGGAACCTTGTCTCTGCGTTATATAGAACTGTCAGAGAATCTGGCGGCAGGTTATATGGTGTAAATCTCTCAAAAAAGAAAAGAAGCAAAATCTCACTCAGACAGATTGATAAAATGAATAAAGAAGAAAGAGCATTTTATGAGCGCCTTGACTTAGGTGTCAAAGCCCATAGAAACTTAGTTATGCCCTTTTTTAAGCATTGCCATATGATGCCAAAAAAGAGCAATGAGCCTTGCGAGGAGAGGATGTATAGAGTGCAGGTATCATGGGACACATATATGGCAGAGCAGAGTGCCAAAATAGCCCAAAAGGCACTTAAGAGCAAAAAAGATAAATTGATCATCTTTGCAGGTGCTATGCATGTAGAACAAGGGCTTGGCATACCTCTTAGGTTTTCAAGATTGAACAACCTACCGTCTTATATAATAACAAATCATAGAAACAGTAAAAAGCCTGTAGATAGTAAAAAAGCAGATGCATTATTTATATATAATTCCAAATAGATTGAGGAGGTAATGATAATATAACTTTAGATACAATACATTATCATTATCATTTAAAATATAAACAAAAGAGCTTCTATAGACATGAGAGATAATATTAGTTTTATAATAGCATTTATGACTACACTGATTTTTCATGCTTGGATACTCTATAGTTATCAAATAGAGGTGGCTCCATTTGTAAAACCTCAAGAGAAAATCTCTCAAGTAATAAACATAGAAATAGCACATATCAAGGAACCAGAACCAATCCCAGAGCCACCAGAACCTATTATCGAACCAGAACCAATCCCAGAGCCACCTGAGCCTGAACCAGAACCACCTGAGCCAATCCCAGAGCCACCAGAACCCATTGTTGAGCCTGAGCCAATCCCTGAGCCTGAACCAGAGCCGATAATAATCCCAAAGCCAGAACCACCTAAGACAGTTATAAAAAAAGAGATAAAAAAAGAGAAGAAGAAAGTCAAGAAAAAGAAAAAGGTCAAGAAGAAAGTCAAAAAAAAGAAACAAGTGAGCAAGCCAAGAAAACAACAAGTGGCATCAGCCCCAAAAAGAAGAGCCGCTAAAAACAGTTATCTCTCAAAAGTAAGAAGAATCATAGAGAGAAAGAAGAGATACCCCAGAGCTGCCAAGAGACTAAGACAGCAGGGCACAGTGCGTGTGAGATTTACTATCAGCAAAAGCGGACGCATCAGTGGCATAACACTAGCAGGCGGCTCATCTCATGCCAAACTGAACAAGGCAGCACTTGCCACACTGAGGAGAATAGGGTCATTTCCCCCCATTCCAAAAGAAGCTGGCAAAAGCAGGTTTACCCTCACAGTGCCAATACGATATAGAATTACAAATTGAAGGAGTAGATAGATGATAGATATAACACAAATAGATATAATGCAATATGTAGATAGAGGTGGTGTCATAGTCACTGTATTGATAGGGCTCAATATCCTAGGATTTACGATAATGTTATGGAAATTGATGGTTCTGTTTTGGGCTAGATATAAAAAAGAGAAGATGATAAAGAGAGCATTGGAGTTTATACATAAAAACAACCAAGACTATAGTAGAAAATCACTTCAGAATGCTATCAACCATCAAGCTAAAAAACTTGAGTTTGGACTAGGTACTATCAAAATCATAGCCTCTATAGCACCTCTTCTAGGGCTTCTTGGTACTGTGGTTGGGGTATTGGCTGCTTTTGATGCTATAGGCAAACACGGCTTGGGCGATCCATCTGTATTCTCAGCTGGCATATCTGTAGCACTCATCACTACAGTTGCAGGTCTTATAGTTGCCATTCCTCACTATATCGGCTATAACTACTTCATAGGGCTACTAGACTCTATAGAGCTTAAACTGGAAAAAGCAGTATTGGAAAAACTATGAAACGCAGAGAGCCACTAGTGCCAGATATGACACCGCTTATTGATGTGGTGTTTATACTGCTTATATTTTTTATCGTCACCTCTGTGTTTAAAAAAGAGGAGCTGGCTCTACTGTTAAATCTACCAAAATCACAAGCACAGAAACTTGAAGTAGAGAGAGAAAACATAAATATTGAGCTGTCAAATGACAAACTTGCTTTTAAGGGCAAAGAGATAACCCTAGAGAATCTTGACAAAGAACTCAGTCAAATAGAGGACAAAGAGAGAGCAGTCATAGTCAGGATAGACGAAGAAGTGCCGTATAAAAAGGTAGTAGGAATATTGGATCTGTTGCAAAAATATAAGCTAAACAAGATGGCTTTGGTCACGAAGAGCGATGATAATGGTTCGATGTAGAGATTATCTCTTCAGTGCATACCCCACAGGTAGGTAAAATAAATTTACAATAGTAGCCCATAGTAGCCCAAAGCCTATACTGACTGCCAAAGGTTGCATAAGTAGGCTCTCTCCTGATGCAAAAAATATCAGAGTTGACAGACCCAAAATAGTAGTAATTGATGTCAGCAGTATAGGTCTGAGACGCATTGAGGCTAGCTTCACTAAATCATTTATATTACTGGATTTTTTGATAAAACTAAGCATGATAAGCGTATCGTTCATGATAATCCCAGTAAGTCCAACAAAGCCCAAAAGTGTAGAAAATGTGAGAGGCAGATCCAGAAGCATATGTCCTAGAAGAACTCCCATAAGAGAAAGTGGTATCACACTTAGAGAAAATAGCGAGAGCCAAACGGAACCAAAAAACCAAGTCATGATTAGCAGTATCCCAAGAAGTGCAAAAAGTAGGCTTTTTATCATCTCGTTTTCTACCTGTTTGTTTTTCCCTGCCTCACCTTTTATGCTGATACTAACCCCGTCTTTTTTGATCTGCTCTAGCAGCGGTCTTAACTCTTCATAGAAGTGTTTAGATGTCATCTTCTTTTTGTCTAGATCAGCAGTAATGGCAAAAACTATCTCCATATTCTCTTTTTTGATTATTGTGATACTCTGGGATACTGCTATATGAGCAATATCTTTTAGTGCAACCAGTTGCTTGGACTCTGGAAGTTCTATATTTAGATTTTCTAGATTATCTAATTGCTTTCTACTGAGCATTTTTAATTTTAGGTCTACTGACTCATTTTCTGTATTGGTCACCATGCTTATCTCTTGTGTTATCAGTTGCTTTTTTAGTCTTGTGGCTATGATTGCCTGTGTAAAACCTATGGATTTGCCATATGGATTTATATCTATGACTATGTCTAGAGTACCATAATCCATGTCATCTTTGATACTAGACACCCCCCCAAGTGTATTCATTTTATTTTTTATTTTTTCCATAGAAGCTTTTATTTTATCTTCATTGGAAGCTGAGATTAAAATGGCAATATCACTTTTTACAACTCCTGTTTGAGGTATTTTGATATTTAATTCTTCTATGCCAACTCTATTTTTGTGGGTCTGCAAAATATTTTCTAGACTCTCACCTATCTCTTTTGCAGTCTTGGTTCTTGTACGATTTTCATCTTTTGATTTACCAAAAAATTGGAAGACGGGATTGATAACTCTATTGAAATAGTCATCAGCAATTTTTGGTTTGAGATAAATTGTAATAGTAAAAAGACTGTTGTCCATCTCGTGTTTAGATCTACCATCACTCCTCATCCCTATAGTACTATGTATAGAGTTTACATCAAGAGAATCTAAGAGAGTTAGAAGCTCATCTTCCAGCAGTTTGCTTTCTTTGCTTGCTAGAGAGAGTGACTTTTGTTTCACCTTGCCTGTGATATTGATGCTCATAGCGTCAAATTCTGGAAATAGTATAAACCTCGACTGCTTTATGAATATATATGAGAAAAAAAGACTAAGAGAAACAAATGAAATCAGGAAAACATATTTATAATTCAATACAAAACGCAAAAGTCTTTCATATGCACGGCTAAGTCTTAGCCACATCTTGTCTCGAAAAGACTCTTTGTTATTATTCCCTCTTTTGCTAAACATTGAATAGTGGGCTGGAAGAAACAGGAAGCTCTCTACAAAAGAGCTTGCAACCAGTATAATGACTATAATCGGAATAATCTTGATAAAAGCTCCTAGTCCACCAGACAGCGTAATGAGAGGTAAAAATGCAACTATAGTAGTCAGCATTGCGACAAATAGCACTGGCATCACTTCAGCGGTGCCATCTATGCAGGCCTGATGAACGCTTTTCCCCATTTGAGTGTGCCTGTGGATATTTTCACTTACTACTATCGCTTCATCTACCAGCATGCCCAGTGACAGAAGCACGCCTATCATAGAGAGGGTGTTTAGACTAGAACCAGTTATATCTAGACCCATAATACCAAATGCAAAACTGACTGGTATTCCTATGATAACCACTATAGCAATTTTTAACGAAATAAATATCCATATAGCAAAAAATAGAAGCATTAACCCTATCAATATATTGGCAGAAACTACATTGAGTCTACTTTTTATCCAAAAGGAACTATCATTTAAAATCTTAAATTCAAGATACGGGTATTGTTGTTTGTATGTAGTTATCATCTCTTTTATTTGAGCAGATAGCTTTATTGCGTCACCTTGTTTTGCTTTTTTTGTCATAATCATCAGTGAGCTTTTGCCGTCTGTCCTAGTGAGTAAAGAGTGTTTCTCATAATTTGTTGCTACTGTTGCTATCTCTTTTATATCTATTTTTTTCCCATCTATATATAGGCGGCTATCCAAGATATCCCTATGTGAGATATTGGAGCTACGAGTACTTATGAAATATTTAGTATCTGTTCCTTCGACTGCCCCTATGGGGTGTAGTAGATATAGGTTCTGTAGAGCTTTTATGATTTTTGACTTAGGAAGACCATAAGCTTTGATTTTTTTATCATCTAGAGAAATAAGTATATTTTTGTCAAATTTTCCAAGCAATTTTGATGAGTAGATATGTGGAAGAGATCCTATTTTTCCTTTGAGTGATTTTGAGATTTCAACTATATCATCTTGGTTTTCGTTTTTAGGAAATATTGCAATAGCAAGTAGCGGGAAAAACTGCTCTACTATTGTCACCGTGGGCAATTTCATTTTATCAGGAAGGTCGACATCTAAAGAGGCTATAGCATTGCGGATGTCATTGATAATAAGGCTTCTCGACCCAGAGGTGATATGCGCTGATATGTGAAATTTTCCTTTACTGATTACCGAAGATATATCAGCTAAATGGGGATTGTCTTTGAGTATTTGCTCACAATCTCTAACTATTAGCTTGTCTAAGAGTTCGGCATTTGCACTCCTATAGCTACCTGATATAACAATATTTTCCAAAGAAGTAGGTGGGAACATCTCTTTTGCAACTTTTTGAAAAGAAAAAAAAGAGAGCAGTAGAAGAGTTATCAGTAGTAGATGATTAAGTGATTTGTTATTTAGAAAGAACTCTATTGAAGATTTAAACATAGGGGTTAAGATAATAAATCGTATCTATTTAAGTTTTGAATATTACTGCACATATAATCGCCTTTGCCGTACCCATCAAGTCTT
Source organism: Sulfurovum sp. (assembly GCA_012329065.1). GTDB lineage: Bacteria > Campylobacterota > Campylobacteria > Campylobacterales > Sulfurovaceae > JAAXPZ01. The sequence continues at coordinate 47,511 of JAAXPZ010000024.1, forward strand.
ATTACCGCACCAACATATAATCTGAATTTTGATGAAATCGCTGCACCCTTCGGGGAGAACGAGAAGAAGCGATCTGAAAGCAGATAAATATTTGCATTCCCTACGGGGAGTCCTGCATATTTCTCTACTCACATCTCACTCCTTCTCGTTCTCTCAAAGTTTCAGATTATATGTTGGTACGGTAATAAATATAGACTTGTGAAACGACATTCTAAAAATGCCACTAGCTAACGCTAGCCTCTTTGTTTGAATTCTCTTTTTTCTTATCAGGCTGGTATAGTAGATGATGCCAAAGTGAAAACCCTACCAATGCAAAACCTGCACCTACATGAAGATTTTTCATAGTTCTGTTTTTCATCTTGAAAGCAGTGGCTACTGTTATACCCATGGTTGCCGTCATACCTATCTTTGCTATCTCTTTTTGAACTTCTGAATCAATTGCCATCTTTCCTTTGCTTCCTTCTTCCTCTTCTTTGTATCATCTTCTTGGTCCCTTTGAAGGTCTCATAGCTTAATGCTACTGTAAGAATCGAAGCTAGCGGTAAAAGTATTGGCATCCTATATCCTTCTGATAGTAATTATCGAAATTATAGCATGCAATACTTTAATACTGATAGTATTTATCAGCTTTTCGCTAAACTCCCTTCATTGAGTTTGCCAACAATCCGATTGTTGTTCCATTATGCAACACTGCTGTAGTCAATGGACTAAACATGCCAAGTGTTGCACCTACTAATATCACCGAGTTTATTCCAACTGTTGCATTGAAGTTTGTGCCTATAAGCTTCATCGTCTTCATGGACAATTCTTTGGCTTCTGACACAGCCTCTATATCATCTTTTAACAATCCCACATCTGCTGTTGCTTTGGCTATATCTGCACCTTTGCTCATGCTTATGCCTACATCAGCACTCATCAGTGCAGGTGCATCGTTGATGCCGTCACCTACAAATGCAACCTTGTATCCATCTGCTTTAATCTTTTTGATGATATCAGCCTTGTCTTGAGGTTGCATATTTGCATAAACTGTATCTATACCAAGTTCTTTTGCGAGTTTATTTGCTTTTATTTCGATATCACCTGTAAGCATAATTGTCTTTTTGACTCCTAGCTCTTTCAGTTTTGTTATCATAGCTTTGGCATTGTCTCTTACTTTGTCACGCATTCCTATGGTTCCCAAAAGCTTCTTGTCATATCCTACATAGAGAATGGTTCTACCATCGAGCAGACAAGTCTCTATCGCCTTTTCGTGTTTTGAGAAATCGATACCCTCGTCATCTTCTAGAAAATGCCTACTGCCAATGATGACATCTTTGCCATCTATGATAGTTTTAACACCGTGAGCAACGATGAATTCAACTTCTTCATGGTGCATATGGACAAAGCCTTTTTTCTTGGCAGCCCTAACAATCGCTTCTGCAACAGGATGAAAATAGTGCTCTTCCGCGCTTGCGGTCAAGTTTAGTATCTTTTCTTCACTCCATTTTTTGTCATATGAAGTTATCTTCTCCACAACTAGCTCACCATAGGTCAAGGTTCCTGTCTTGTCAAATACAAAAGCATCAGCCTCATTGAGAGCTTCTAAAGATTTAGCCCCTTTGATCATGATACCATTTTTGCCTGCTTTGGCTATAGAGGTTTTGAATGCCACTGGTGTAGCCAGCTTCAGGGCACACGAATAGTCTGCTTGAAGTACTGACGCCACAGTCTCCATGTCTCGACTTAGAAGATATGAGAATCCTGCCAGACCCAAAGTAACAGGCACAAGCTTATCTGCAAGTTTTGTTGCTTTTAATCCAACTGCTGACTTTTCATTTAGGGTGCTTGCGATATAGTTTTTGATCCTAGCAGTTGCTGTATCTTCTCCTACACTCTCGGCCCATATTTTTATGCGACCCTCTTCCACTACGGTTCCAGAAATGACCCTGTCACCTCTCTCTTTTTTGACTGCCTCACTCTCTCCAGTCATGGAAACTTGATTGACTGATGAGGTGCCAGATATAATGTGTCCATCTATGGCTATGGTATCGCCAGCTCCAACAACTACTATATCGCCTACTTTGATAGTAGATGTTGCGACCAGTCTCAGCTCTTTTTTCCCTCTTATGTCAAACTCAACCCATGCTTCTGAGACATTTGGTTTTGCCAATTCTTTTATGAGATCGTCACTTTTGTGTACTGTTGTCTCTTCTATATACTCTCCAAGCTCCAGCATTACATTGGTACCATTTGCGGCTAGATAATCTTTTCTAGCTAGAGAAACACCCACTGCTAAAGCCTCTAAAACCTTTGAAGTTAAACCCTCACTATAAAGCTCTTTGACACCTTCGCTCAGAAGAGGCAGAGACGCTGCTGTGCTTAAAGCCAGTTTTGCCCTGTCGTCGCTCACAAGTCTCTCTGCTACTAGTGCAGACGATGCTCTGATAACTCCAGCCTTTGACGGTTTATCTTCTCCGACACAAGAGCCGCAAACTACATGCTCAGATAGAAAAGTATCACAAACCTGAAATTGGTCAATATTGAGTGTGTCCAGTTTGCTCTGTATCTGAGCCAAAACGCTCTCATCTTCGTATTTAAATACAATAGAGTTTGCAAGCTTATTGATACGAACAGAGCTTACTCCATCAATCTCATTTAGCTCATCTTCTAGGCTAGATGGATTGAGATCACTCTTCAAAATATCACAAAGAAATCTAGCTCTATGTTTGGTCTGGTGAATCAGTATACTATTTGCATTCATGATAGACTAGCTTTCAGCATCCAGTTCAGCTTTTGCATCTTCAAATCTCTCTTTCATTTCTTCCATACCTGATTGAAACATACCTGTTGTTTTTACAACACCTTTAAATATTGTTTTTTGGGCTTTTTCATTTGTAAGCAAATATGCTCCTATTGCCCCAATCAAAGCACCTTTGATAAAGTTTTCAGTGTCAAAAGACCCAAGCAAGGAGCTGTTGTTTTGCTGCTGTGGCATTGCATTTACACTACCAAAATAAGGGTTTTGTCCAAAGTTTTGTGACATTTGATTTGGCATGTTGTCAACATTTCTCATATTGTCCATATTGCTATAGTAAGGATTTTGCCCAAGCTGATCTTGAGCCATAGTTTGATCTACATAAGGGTTTTTACTAAATCCTCTTTGAGATTTTTGACTAGCCTGTTCCATAGGGCTATTATTTCTCATTCCGTTGTTATTCATGCCTTGACCTTGACTTTGCTCCGATTGATTATTCGGGTTATTCATTATTTTGTCTCCTTTGTAGCTAATTCTGGATTTTTTTCATACATTTCGGATATTTTCTGAGCACCATAGATACCCATTGCCCCGATACTTAATGCTGTCAATGCAGCAACATAGTTGCCTCTTCCAATATAGTTTGCCGTGGCTATAGCACTAGCTGTACCTACACCACCTTGTGTAGCTAGTTTTGTTGTGTCTTGAATCATCTCATCTTTTGAAATCTCATTTTTTTTATATTTATTGTAGTTCATTGATCCTGCAAATATGGCAGAAAAAACCGTACCACTAATAAAGTGTCCAGCTACACTTCTCTCATCACCTGTATCTATCATTTTTCATCCTCTTTTACTTTTGTTGTTGTTCTTTTTGTTGTAGCTCTTTTGGTCACTTTCTTTGGTGTTTCTGTTTTGACCTCATCTTCAGCTGTCATCTCATGTACTTTTTTCTTGACAGTCTCTGCTGCTTTGCCTACTGTTTCTTTGACTTCTGTTGCACCTTTTGTGATCGCTTCTTTTGCTTCACTTGCACCTTTGCTTATGGTCTCTGTTATCGTTCTTCTTTTTGTGACAGCGACTACTACAGCCACGCCCATTACGGTTCCTGCTATAAATGGTAACATTTTTTTATCCTTTATCTTTTGTATCATGAGGATTTTCTTCATCCTCTGATTTAAATAGTTTGGGCAATATCGCTGCACCTAAACCACCTGCTACTACACCACCAATAAATGACATATTGGTATTTCCTAATATCTTCATCATGTCTTCTTGGCTCATTTTGCCTGTAGCGATTTTTTGAGCTATTTCTGAAAACTCATTAATCTTCTCATTCATTTCCTGCATATTTGGATTTGACTGAAAGGTTGTGTCACCTATATCGCCAGCCCCGTCGTTTGAGTAGGATCTCACACAGTTCCTAAATGCTGGGAGATGATTATTGTACGAAGCTGCTTGGACACGGTATAGAACATCCGTTACATCTGCATACTCTGTACTGTACTGAAGTAGATTATCATACATTCTGATATTTTCTATCTCAGCAGCAACACCAAGCTCACAACACTCCACTAGAGTATCAGGAACCTCTATTTTGTCATACCAGTTATCTATCGGTACGGGCACCTGATATTTCTCAAGTAGAGGTAAGAGCATACTGTAGTGTCTAACCTCTGCCTTCATTATGTTTGCAAATGGTCTGACTGATCCAAATGTATCTATGATTTTTCTATAAGCTTCATATGCATGAAACTCATCATAGATGGCGATCCTTAGCACTTGATGTAGTATTGGCTCATCAAGAGAAGGATCAACCCTCTGGGCAACCAGCAGTGCTTCATCAAAATTTACTTCCATTTACGCTACCTCCTTGTATAATTTATTTATAATTTCTGCCACCTCATCGAGGTTTTCTCCCTCAACTAAGTTATCCCACAGCTCTTTTTTAAAGATACTAGGATTATACTCTATGGTTATGGAACCTATAAGTTTGTTAATCTTTATTTTGTTTATGCCTTCGATTTGTTTGGGCAGGTTTTCTATATCATTTATAGATATAGTCCCTTTCTGCTCTACAATCTTTGGGCTAACTCTTAACCTTATTCTACCATTAGCATGGCTTATAGTACTAAAGTAAGATGCTAGTTCGATTAATTTTTCTGCCGTTATCAATTTGCCTCCTTTCTTATATGTTCGTCATTATCGCTTCTTAAATTTAAGCGAAACTTAAAGTGAATTAAGAGCCGATATCAATATCTTCTTTTGCATGAAGGTTGTCTTTACTGCCTATTGTGAGCCTAGATGAATTTAGCATAATAGCACCTGTATGTCCTATGTGGATGGCACCAGCAGCAGCTGGACTTAACATGCCAAATGCTGCAAATCCAACTCCGAGCAGATTTGTTCCTGTACCTATCCAATAATTTTGCTCTACAACCTTCAAGGTACTTTTACTAATATTGTAAAGCTCTACTACATCTTGAGGATGCGAGTGACTTATGGCTATATTGGATACATCTATAGCAGCTTTGCTTCCACCTACTGCAAATGAGATTGCTACATCTGCTTTGCTCATTGCTAATGTATCATTGACCCCGTCTCCAACCATTACAACATTATGATATTTTTTCTTTAGCTGCTCTACAGCATCTGCTTTGTCTCTTGGTGATTGGTTTGCATAGACTGTGTCAAAGCCAAATTCTTTGGCAAATGCATTGGCTACTTTTTCGTCATCACCACTGACTAATGCAATATGTTTAACCCCATGAGCTCTCAAGTCACTAAGCATTTTCTTAGTACCTTTACGAACTTCATGCCTAAGCACTATAAATCCCAATGCCTTTTTATCAACAGCTATATATACTATGGTATCCCCATCTTGTAGGTGCTTATCTGCCTTATCTTTTAGATCCTTGGTAGATATTTTATGATTTGATAAGAACTTTTTATTTCCGACCAATATGAACATGCCATCAAACTTAGCTTTCACGCCAAGGCCAGGTATAGTCTCACTTTGAACACTTTGGTTTATTTTAATTTTTTTCTCTTGTGCATATTTAACAATAGATACTGCCAAAGGGTGCGTATTGCGATACTCCGCCATTGCCGCGTATTTTAAAATCTCAGTTTTTGTACTACCCTTGAGGGCGTATATCTCTTCTATGATTGGTCTACCTGTGGTTAGTGTCCCTGTCTTATCAAAACAGAAAACCTCACTTTGGCTTACTTGCTCTAATGCTTCTCCGCCTTTGATCAAAATACCTTGTTTTGCTCCTTTTGCAATACCAGCACTTATGGCTGTAGATGCTGCTAACACCGTAGCACAAGGACAAGACATCACTATCATTACAGAAAATGCATTGAGATAGGAGCCTGTAAACATAAAAGTTCCAACTGTCAAGAAGCTTCCTAGCTTTAGAAGTCTGGATGCTAGCTTGTCAGCTTCCATCTGGGCGGGAGATTTTATAGCTAAAGCATTTTCTACATCACTCATGACTCTTGAGATATATGTTTTATTGCCAATTGCATTGACTTTTATTCCCACCCTACCTCTTTCGAGCATGGTTCCAGCGTAAACAATATCATCCATAGCTTTGTATGTGGCATCACTCCTACCATTAATAAGAGCTTCGTTGACCTCACAACTTCCATCGATTATCATACCATCAACAGGAATTTTTTCTCCACTACGGCATACTACAATATCATCTTGCTTGAGATCAGCTAAATCAATCTCTAATTCGACCCCGTCACAGAGTATAAAAACTTTTTGTATATCAAGCTCTATGAGTTTGTGTATCTCATTTTTAGACTTGATCGCTATATAATCTTCAAGCAGCATAGCCCCACGAAGTATATAGATAATCTCAAATGCAGCTGTAGCTTCTCCAAAAAGTATAGCCAAAGCAAGAGTTCCACCCATAAAAGTCTCAAGGGTAAATTTACCTCGTTTTGCATCTTCCCATGATTCTCTCAGAAGTGGTACCGCAGCTACCATAGCCACAACAGCCACGAGAGAAAGAGGACTTGCCACAACCGTAAGACCCAAAACAGTCTCAGTAACAAAAAGAAATATAGAATATCCTGTAAGTAGCCCAAACTCTATAGTTCTTCTTTTGAATGATACAGGGTTAACCTCTGTTCTAGTGCAGCTTGTACAATCCTCATCACTACCGCAGACAGCAGTAGAAGCTGGGATAGAATGTAATATAATAGTAGGAAATAGTGCTTTTATTTTTCTTATAATCTCATCTAGGGATGTATTGTCGTTATGTACAAAAACAATAGACTTGCATGATAAGTTTTCTCTAAAGCTCAGTAGGTTGCCAGAGAGTTCGTTTGATATCAATATCGTGTTTGATTTACTTTTAAATATATTAGATTTTAATCTTACACGATTTCCTGCGATGCTTTTAATTAGCAATTCATCCATTTTCAATCTATCCTTATTTTGTCTTACAGTTTTGACATAGCCCATATAATATCATACTGTGGCTTTGTAGAATAAAGTTATTTTCCTTTGCGATACACTCTTGTAGCTCTTCTATCTTTTCATTCACAAATTCGATGATTTTACTACACTTGAGACAAACAATATGATCATGGTGTGCATATAGATCCAGCTCATACACTTTTGTATCACTGCCCTCTATGCTGATGCTTTTTACTACCTTTAACTCTTCTAGAAGAGTTAATATTTTATAGACTGTTGTCATGCCTATAGAGACCTTATGCTCATCTCTTACTTTAGACAATATTTGCTCAGCATTTAAGTGATCTTCATTATTAAATAATACCTTGAGTACATATTCTCTCTGTATCGAGCTATTGAGACCCAGTGATTTTATCAATTCTTTAAATCTGATGATATATTCATCATAACCTATCGTCAAATCTTGACCCATCTAGCTTCCTCTGTATAATTGATAATTATAATTAGTCTATAGTAAGTGAGCTTTCACCACACTTATTTTAGGCTGTCCCTCTTGGTGCAAACATAATAATTGCCATTCCCAGTATAGCGATAGTACCTCCCATCATGTCCCACATAGTAGGCTTGATACCATCTACAGCCCATAACCATAATAGTGCAGTAAAGATATAGACACCGCCATATGCAGCATACACTCTTCCTGCTGCTGTCGGATGAAGTGACAATAGCCACGCAAACAATGCAAGACTGATAGCTGCTGGCACTAAGAGCCAAATAGATTTATCCTGCTTCAGCCAAAGATAGGGAAGATAGCAACCTATAATTTCGGCAAGAGCTGTGATAAAAAATAGACTGATGGTTTTTGCTTCAAACATGATTATCCCTCATTAAATTTGTAGTTTCAAGGAAGTTATTCTATCATACTTAATGATCAAATTCCATAATTAGAGTTTAGATTCTAGGGAGATTCCACTTTTTATGATAAGCATACATTCTTACGATGATTGCCAGTGTGAAGAGTATCATGATAGTTATGGTATTGATGAGGTTTATTTTTTCAAGCAGATAAAGAAGCATGCCAACACCGACAGCAATCACTCCATAAAAACCACCCTTTAGGACATATGGGACTTGATTTATCAGAATGTCTCTGAGTATTCCTCCTCCTATAGCTGTGGTAAATGCGAGTATCATAGTGCCTGCTAGGTTGAAGTTGTTTTCTATAGCCAGCAGTGCTCCTGATATAGCAAAGGAGCTCATACCAACAGCATCTATGAACACAAAAGTAGGCTTATTGTCTATGTCGTGTTGGTATTGATGTCTCAACAGTAGCAGTGCAGTAACTATCAGTGCAACAGTAGCAGCAGGGATAGTTTGGGTAAATGTTATAGGTGCTCTATCTATGATTATATCTCGCATTAGTCCGCCACCAAGTGCGGTGAGGAAGGATACGATATAGATGCCAAGTATGTCCAGATTATTTCTTTTGGCAATATAGAAGCCACTGGCAGAAAAGGCAGTAATACCAATATACTCAGCATACTCTAACATCATCACAAGTGCCTAATGAGCTAAGATTTGTTCTAGGAATAATTTAAGTCTGTCACTCTTTGGCTTGTTAAAGAATGTTTCTGGATCATTTTCTTCTACAACTTGACCTTCATCCATAAAGATAACTCTGTCTGCTACTTTTCGAGCAAAGCCCATTTCATGTGTAACACATACCATGGTTTTACCTTCTTTGGCAAGCCCTATCATGACATCTAGTACTTCACCTATCATCTCTGGATCTAGTGCTGAAGTAGGTTCATCAAAAAGCATAATATCAGGACTTTTGCAAAGTGCTCTTGCTATGGCAACTCTCTGCTGCTGTCCCCCAGAGAGTTGATTTGGAAATTTCTCTGCTTGCTCAGCGATGTTGACTCGCTCCAGATAGTGCATGGCAGTCTCCACCGCCTCTTTTTTTGGTTTTCCGTAGACCCACATAGGAGCAAGTGTTAGATTTTCTATGATGCTAAGATGAGGAAAGAGGTTGAAATGTTGGAAAACCATCGCTACATTAGATCTAATCTCTCTGAGGTTTTTGACATCTGCGTTGACCTCAATACCCTTTACTTTAATTAGTCCTTCTTGGTACTCTTCTAGGCGGTTTATACATCTGATCAGTGTTGATTTACCTGATCCTGAAGGGCCAGCTACTACAACTATCTCTCCTCTACCTACAGTTAGGTTAATGTCCTTTAGAACATGAAAATCTCCATACCATTTATTGATATTATCAATCTCTATCATGACCTCTGATAAGTCTTTAGTATTATTTGATTGTATTACTTCTTGAGTTGGCATCTTAGTCCTTATTGTTAGTATCTAGTTTTTTCTCTAGGTTCTTGGAATATCTTGACATAAGGTAGTTGAATATCCAGTAGATAATCGCTACAAAAACAAAACCTTCTGTGCTTAGCCCTAGCCAGTCTCTATCGTTGGTAGTAAGCGTGACCATAGAAAGTAGATCAAACAGCCCTATAATCATCACCAATGATGTGTCTTTAAACAGACTGATAAATGAACCAACCAAGTTTGGTATGGCTACCTTGATAGCTTGAGGAAGAATGACAAGCCTCATCCGCTTCCAATAGGTCAGCCCCATAGCCTCTGATGCTTCGTATTGACCTCTAGGAATTGCTTGCAAGCCACCTCTAATATTCTCTGCCACATAAGCAGCCTGAAACAAGGTGATGCCTATGAGGGCTCTGATAAGTTTATCAAAATCCATTCCTTCTGGAAAGAAAAGCGGTAGAACCACAGATGCCATAAACAAGACTGTAATTAGAGGAACACCACGGATGAGTTCGATATAAAATACACTTAGTGTCTTGATGATTGGTAGCTTGGATTGCCTGCCTAGTGCAAACAGTATGCCGATAGGAAAAGATAGAACGATTCCTACAGCAGCTATGACTAATGTCAAGAGCAATCCGCCCCATTGATTTGTCTCTATATATGCTAGACCAAAATACCCGCCACTAAGTAAAATAATCGCCACTACGGGAAGCATAAGTATGGAAGCTATTTTGATAGATCTTGGTACTCTATCTATGACAGCCAAAGCAACAGTAAGAGCCCCTAGCCCCATAGTAAGATTAGCTCTCCACTGCTCTGATTCAGGATAGAATCCATAGATAAATATCTTGAACTTTTCTCGGATAAATATCCAGCAAGCACCATCACCAGTACACTCTGCCTTGCTATTGCCCACAAAGTTGGCATCAAGAACAAACCATTTGACCATAGGTGGGATAATGATGTAAAGTATCCACAGTGAGAGTATTGTAAACAAAATATTAAAAGGAGAGGAGAGAAGATTGTGCCTGATCCATGCTATCGCACCTCTTTCGCTCAGAGGAGGCTGTTTGGTAGGTTTTAATTCATATACTGCCATTATCTCTCCTTTATTTTCATTTTTTTATTGAACCAATTTAGAATCGCTGAAACAAAAAGACTAATGACGAGATAGGTAAGCATCGTGATACCGATAATCTCCAGTGCCTGTCCTGTTATATTGAGACTAGTTCCCGCAAAGACTGTGACTAGCTCTGGATAGCCTATGGCAGCCGCCAAAGAGGAGTTCTTGGCTAGATTAAGATATTGATTGATAATGGGAGGTATAGCTATTCTGACTGCTTGTGGCAAGACAACAAACTTTAGTGATTGTGTTGGTGTAAGCCCTAGTGAGGTTGCTGCTTCTTTTTGTCCCTTGTTTACAGCTTCGATACCGCTTCTGACAGCTTCAGCTATAAATGTGGCTGTATAGATAGTAAGTGCAAAAAGAAGTGCTAAAAATTCAGGAGTGAAGGTTCTTCCTCCTTGAAAATTAAACCCTTTGAACACTGGATATTCAAAAGATACAGGACTGCCAGCGATTAGATAGGCTAGAATAGGGAGAGTGATAAGTAATCCTAAGTTTACTAAAAAGACTGGGAATTCTTGTCCAGTTTCGTCATGTCGTTTTGTCGACCATTTGTAAATAAGCCATCCTGCAAGCAAAGCGATTATAAATCCAGCAGCTATAAGCCATGAACCATCTTCAAATATGGGTCTAGGCGTATAGACACCTCTCTGATTGATAAAAATACTCCCAAAGAAGTTATAGCTTTGTCGCACTGAAGGCATAGACGCCAAGACGACATTGTACCAAAAGAGTATTTGTAGCAATATGGGAAGGTTCCTAAAAATTTCTATATACCCATTTGCCAAACGACTTATAATCCAATTGGATGACAATCTGGCAACACCTATGATAAGACCCAATATAGTAGCAAGTACAATTCCAAAAGCTGATACAATAAGAGTATTGGCTAACCCTACTTTAAATACATCCCAGTGTGTGCTGGTATGGTTGAATTCTAATGGAGTTTCTGTGATATCAAAGCCTGCCGTAGACTGCATAAAATCAAGACCCGACTTGATGCCTCTTGCTTCAATGTTATCCGAAGTGTTTTGTGCGATGTACATTATAAATAGAACAAATCCTACTATAGTAATCAGCTGATATAATATTCCTCTGACTTTTTCATTTCTCAAAAATGACACATAGCAACCTTTTTGTTTTTAATCATATACAGAAATAAAAACTCCAAGATAGAGTACTTGTCTCTGCATAATTGTAGAACTATTAAAGATGCCCTACACTTGTGAATCGCAGGCGAAAAGCCCGCGAAAAGCCAATATTATCTAAATGGTGGAGAATAGAGTAATCCGCCATTATCCCAGAGTGCGTTTAGCCCTCTTTTGATTTTGAGTGGTGTATTTTCACCAATGTTGTTTTCAAACATCTCACCATAGTTTCCTACTTGTTTGATAACTTTCATGAATGCATCACCATCAAGTCCAATATTTTTGCCCATAGTACCCTCAGCTCCAAGAAGTCTTCTCACTTCAGGGTCAGTACTATTTTTTGCGGCATCGTCAACATTTTTACTGCTGATTCCTTTCTCTTCTGCTGTGATAACTGCATTGAGAATCCATTTGATTGCATTGAACCACTGGTCGTCACCTTGTCTAACAACTGGACCTAATGGTTCTTTTGAAATGACATCTGGCAGTACAATGTATTTGCTAGGATCAGTTGCTTTTGTTCTACTAGCATAGAGGCTTGACTGATCAGATGTCAAGATATCGCATCTGCCAGAGAAAAATGCATTGTCAACCTGCTCATTTGTATCAAAGGTAATTGCTTTAAATTTCATACCATTAGCTCGGAAATAGTCAGCTAGATTCATTTCTGTTGTTGTTCCTGACTGGATACACAAAGTAGCGTTATCAAGCTCTTTGGCAGACTTCACACCTAGAGATTTAGGCACCATAAAACCTTGACCGTCATAGTAATTCACACCAGCAAAGTTAAGCCCTAGAGTTGTATCTCTAGTATTTGTCCAAGTTGTGTTTCTAGCAAGTATATCTATCTCACCACTTTGCAGAGCTGTAAATCTCTCCTTTGCGTTGAGTGCTACATACTTGACCTTCTTTGCATCACCAAGTACCGCTGCTGCTACTGCACGGCAGAAGTCCACATCCATGCCTCTCCATGTGCCTTTGGAGTCTGCCTCAGCAAATCCTGGAAGTCCCGTGTTGACACCGCATTTAAGCGTGCCAGCTTTTTTGACATCGTCTAGTGTACCTGCCATTGAAAGTGTTGTGATCATCGCAACTGCTGTTGAAAGTTTGAGTAGTTTTTTCATTCATTTTCTCCTTAAGATTTTGAATTACTTGTTAAGTTTATACTTAAGATTACATAAGACTGTTACTAATTTGCAACTTTGTGTAAAATTAGCAATGGAGATAAGGAATATTTTAGGTATATTAAAAATGATATTAAAAATTAATATTAAATTAAAATAACTTTGTCATAATAAGGTTCAACTTCAATAACAAGGATGTTTTATGCTCATAAAAACCAACGAAATAAACAGTATGATGCTGTTTCAGCATCTATCAACCTCAATAATGCCGCGGCCTATTGCGTGGGTCAGCAGTATGAGTTCCGAAGGAGTGCCCAACTTGGCACCTTACTCACTTTTTGGAATCCTTAGTGTCACTCCAGCCGTCATATCAATATGTGTCATGAATCAAATGGGAGGGAAAAAAGATACACTAGTAAATATACTTGACACAAAAGTTTTTGCTATCTCAATGGTAAGTCGTGAACTTCTCACAAGTATGGCACCTACAGGAATGCCATCGCCACCCTATGTAAATGAGTACGAAACTGCTGGAGTGACACCTGAAGAGTGTGATACAATTCCGTGCGTGAGGTGTGCGGAATCCAAAATATCTTTAGAGTGCAGACTGAGAGAGGTGCAGAATTTTGGTGATGATGGTGATGAATCAGACAGTGTGATTATAGCTGATGTACTGGCAATACATATGGATGATTCTATTATGACTGGTCAACAAATTGATATAGCCAAACTAGATAATATCGGACATATAATACAACATATGTACATAGGCACAAGTGATATATTGGGTCCTATGGGCTAAGTTGATTTGTTTCCAGTAAATCAACCTCCCAAAAGAAATCAATCCAGTCATGTGCTTTTTTGAGAGTATAGTCTGCCTCTATCACAGCTGTTGGCTTATAAAATATAGTTGCTAGCTTGAATTTACAGTGAGGGTATTGCTCTTTTAGCATACGCAGTACCTCTCTCAGTGTTTCGCCACTGTCAATGATATCATCAACTATTAACACTTTTTTAGCGGTACTTAGGTCTGGTATATTAAATACCTCAAGAGTGTCTAATTTTTGCGTTTTATCATAATGGATGGAGTTTAGAGCAAACAGCCTACGCGTATCCATGCCCTGTGCCATAAAATGTCCAAGTGTCAGTCCGCCTCTAGCAACTGCCAAGAGTGTATCTGGATTATAATCCTTTATTTTGTGGACAAGAGCTGATGCATCATCAACAAACTCTTCATATCCATAATAGTGTTTTTCCAAATCCTATCCCTTACCCATGCACTATAAACACAAGAAGAGATATAAGTGTAATGGCAATTACGCCAAGATTGAGATCTTTAAATTCACCTTTTGCAAGCTTAATAACTGTATACACGATAAATCCAGCTGCCAGACCATTAGTGATAGAGAATGTAAGTGGCATCAAGAGTATCGCAAAAAATGCACCAGATGCTGTAGCTGTATCCATCTCTTTGAAATTCATCCTGCCAAGTTCTGTAAACATGAGCACACCAACTGCTACAAGCACAGGATATATGGCTGGTCCTGGTATAGCTTTGAAGAGTGGTAGCATAAACAGAGTTAGTACAAAAAATAGCGCTGTAAATACAGCAGTGAGTCCTGTACGACCTCCTGCTTCAACCCCACTGGCTGACTCTATAAAAGAAGTTGTGGTTGATACACCAAGCAAAGAGCCACCCACTGTAGCTATAGCATCTGCCTCAAGTGTCTTTTCTAGAGCTTTGTCTTCACTACTGTTTTTTTGAAACAGATCAGCTCTGGCTCCAACTGCTGTCAGGGTTCCTAGTGTATCGAACATATCTGTGATTAGGAAAGTAATAATAACAGGAAGCAGAGACAAGCTAAGTGCAGAGACTATATCAAGCTCTAGTGCAATCGGTGCTATGGATGCAGGCATGCTTAGAACGCCATCTGGCAAGCTGCCTATACCAAAATTCCAGCCTGCGACAGATGTAATTATGACAGCCAGTATAAATGCTCCTTTGACTCTATATGCATACAATACGAGGGTGACCATGAGCCCAAAAGCACCAAGCATAACGCTAGGGTCTGAGAATTTCCCAAGTGCTACAAATGTTGCCTTATCCGCAACGATCATTCCCATCTGTTTGAAGCCTATAAATGCGATAAAAGCACCAATACCTGCAGAGATAGCACGACGCAGATCCATAGGAATAGAGGTCATGATCCAGACTCTAAATTTGGTAAATGAGAGAATAGCAAAAATGATACCAGAGAGAAATACGATGCCCAAAGCCGTCTGCCAAGGAATCTTCATACCTAATACCAAACCATAAGCAAAATAGGCATTGAGACCCATGCCTACACTCATGGCTATAGGAGTATTGCCCCAGATGCCAGAAAAAAGTGTCGCAATGATAGTGATGAGGGCAGTAGCAGTCACAACCGCCTCCATAGGGAGACCTGCATCTGCAAGTATGAAACCATTGACTGGTACAATGTACATCATGGTCAAAAATGTAGTAAATCCAGCGAGAAATTCTGTTTTTACATCAGTTCCATGTTCTTTGAGCTTGAAGCGAGATAACATTTGATAAGCCTTTATGTGGGAAGTTTCCAACCTTGGTTACAAATTGGTTTCAAAGTATAGCATTAGTAAGGTTATGTTTTAGAGAACATCACAGGCTACATCATGGCAGAACAGATGAAATCTATAGACTGCAACTCTAGAAAGATTAAATTTATAGAAAAGGCTGATGAGCAGACTATATCAATAGTGTATTGGGGACTGTGGATAGTATTTTGGCGTAGGGTGGAATTGCTATTCCATCCTGTGAGCAAATCTAGCTAACCAAGAGAGGTCCGCCGTAAGGGTTAGTATATGGGGTAATTATACATGAGTTATCATTATCACCTGCCACCTAAGTTAACTAGGTTTTAACAATACTATGGTAAAGTATGGTAAATATGAAAGGTGGCTAGAATGACAAAAAAAATGACTATAACACTAGAAGAAAACCTTATAGAAGAGTTAGCAAGCTTGTCCGAAGAGACAGGCAAGAAAAAGGCACAAGTAGTACGCGAAGCACTACAAGACTACTTTGATGTTAATGCTGTCACTAAGACAGTACAGGATTACAAGATGGGGATGCTTGAGACTGTTTCTCATGAGGATGTGAAGGCAAGCCTTGGCTTATGAGATAAAGTATGACCCAAAAGCTGTTAGGCAACTTCAAAAGCTCAACAAGCATGAGGCAACTAAAATCTTAGACGGCATAGAAGCCTATTCATCTGACCCCATCAAAACCAAGATTAAAAAACTAAAAACTCCTTTTGATGGAGCATATCGCTTGAAAATAGGTGACTATAGAGTTATCTTTTATGAAGAAGAGGACTTGATGCTTATATCTAAGATTGCACATAGGAAGCAGGTTTATTTGTAAAATTCACCCTGTGGAAAAGGGGTTAGGTGACAATGACAATTCATACCCTACAACGATATCTTCTCAGAAATTTCAATATCATACCTAATTAGAGCATTTACCATTCCATTAAGAGAAAGTTCACTTTCTGGTTTTTTTAATTTCTGCATAAGTGCTGCCCTGATGTCAGCATCGAGATATACAGGTATTTCTAATGCTTCAATAGGTCTGTAGAATTTGCCTTGCTCAGCATTTGTAAAATCATATTCTTTTTTCATCTGGGACACCTCGCTTTATAGGCTTTTTTCTTTTTTGGTTGCTTTCCTGGCGGAGATAATTCTAATAAATTCTTTGCCACCATTATCTCTAAAAGTATATACTACCAACAAGATGGTTTCATTAAGTGATTACCCAAAAATACCCATCTTTCTTCAAAAACAATGGGGACAGACGAGATTAATTTCTATTTTCGTTGCTGTATTTACGCCATAATGTACAATATATATTCAAAAAAAAGTCTAACTTGTGTATAAAAGTAGCCCATCCCCTTTATCTGCTCTATCATAAAGCTATCATACGGCTAGCATAAGGCTTTAGTGTACTTAGTCTTTCATCCACTAACCCACGACCAATAGTGAAATGATAAAGTGTTTGATACTCATTGGTTTTTAATCCTATGACATCATGTAAAATATCATCTAAAAAACATCCGATACCAGTAGCGGACAAATTTAGAGAGGTTGTCTCTAGGTATAACTGTTGCCCTATGGCTCCACATTCCCAGTAGAGCTCTTTGTATCTTGATGCACCGAATTCTTCTATTTGTTCTGAGAATTGGGCTAACATGCCCAAGGTAAATGCACCATGGCTTGCTATGTCTTGGTTACAAGATATGGTTTTTGAGATAGCTCTCATATCAGCATCTTGAAGTTTGTATAGTTCTCCTGCATTGGTATCAATCTTCTCCCAAAGAAACACATCTTTTAGTAAACTTTTGAGTTCAACTTTGTGTGCATCATTTCTAACTAAGATGTAGAGTCCTGCGTCTATGTCTTCAACGCTATGTACACATATAACTAGGTGAATAGGAGAGTTATGTGATTTAACAGAACCTAAAATGGTTTCAAACTCATTTTTTGTAATCGTACAATCGTCTTTATTCATCACTTGTGCTGATCTTCTGTTTAAAACGATATCTTTGGCTAAACCTGAGCTTTCTCGGTAGGGGTTCTCTTCATAGGTATAATTTCTAAAAACTTTCATGTCATCTGACAAAGTCGCATCTTCTATCTTTTCTAAGATGTCCCACTTATGCCAGTCACGGCTTAGTTGATTTGCTTTGCCTTCATAGGACTCTTTCAAAGCATTTCGTAAAGACTTGATATTTATATCTCTAGTTTGAACCGTATTATCTAAAGTGACCAAGAGTAACATATCGCCAAGTTCTCTCTCCTCAGGCAGATATCTATGTGCTTGGTCAAAGCCTATGAGACTTTGAAGCTCTGTATCTTTGGTACTGATAACTTCTATATTCCATCCTAAGATTAAAGCAGATACTTCTAATGCTTTGAGTGCATGACCACAGTCAAGTTGCGTATATCTCCAAGACCGTTCACCATATTTCCAAGCTTCTCTCCAAACGATAGAAGACAAAGAGACTAAAAAACTATTACTTGGTAACTCTAAACCACTGCTTGTGGCAGAGAGTAATTCAAGTTGATGTTCAAGTGGGGCATAGTGATGAAGACCATCTTCTATGCTTTCTATGTCTTTAGCTATGATATAGGCTTCACTGGGTTGTAAGTTACCACTTGAAGCGTTACATCTTAAAGCCCATGATTGGTCTCCAAACTCTTTTATGGCTGCAAGTCCGAGTGAAAACTGAAAGAATTGTGATACGCTCTCTAAACATAAAGGGGCTACCGCTTTAGCTTCTTGTTTTGCTTGCGTAAATATTTGACTATATTCCAAACTTTTATTATCAAAAGAAAGAGGCAATTCTGTTTTTTGAGACTCTGCATAGCTACGATACGGATTTGGCTGTGTTGCCCAATCCATATAGCCTAAAGACTTAGCATATTGGAGTTGTGAGTGTTTTGTTTCGTTGTGATAAGTATAAACCATTTGTGTGTTTTTATTCATTGCCTATAGTAACGAATAATTCTAAATGTAGTGTGAGTGACTTTAGGGCTAGGGAGATAGCTGCTCTTTGTGGGGTAAGGTTGTCATTGTCGCCTGAGCACTAAAATCTTTTGGCTTTGGTGGGCTAGGGTTATCGTTATCACCCAACCCCTAATTTTTTTTGTATAAATAAGATTTTGGTATAATGATATAAAAGGACAAAAATGCAAGTAGTAACCTTAGAAATAGCAGACGATTTTATAGATAAGTTCAAGCATGTTTTAGATGCTTTTCCTCCTGAGAAAGTGTTGCTAAAAAAAGATAAAATACAAGAAGAAATCCAACAAAGACTTGATGATATAGATAGTGGGAAAGAGGTACTTACCCCTTATACTTATGGTATGGATAAATTGCGTGATAAGCTAAAAAGTAAATATGCAGATTCTTAAAACTTCGAGATTTTTAGATGAGCTTGATGTTGTAGTTAATTTTATTGCTGAAGATAGTTTGTCACAAGCTTTGATTTTTTTAGATAAACTGGAGATTACTATTTATTCTCTGACTGATACACCATACAGATGTAGACAGTCTAATAAATCTAACGATGTTAAATGTTAGAGAGTTAGTCTTTCAGGGGTATGTCGTTCCTTATCGTGTAAACAAAGAGAAAAATCATATAGAAGTGATAGGTATATTTTCTGCGAATGAATGGGAAATCTAAGGGTAGCTTTGTATCTAAATAGGAGAGATTGGGTTATCGTTATCACCTGAACATTCCTATGTTTCTTTATGTTTTATGTTATGTGTTACTGTATCATATACGGCGTATAGTATGCCTCCAAAAGCTATAATAGCAACTATTGTTGGTAAATATTCAATCATCACATCTCCTCTAATTGGTCTATCTTTTGTAATATGGTCTTATTCGCATATATTAATGCTATTGTCACAAGTAACACAATAATTGAAGGTACTATTATCTCTAAGCCAGTCATTGTGTTACTATTTTTAAATATCCATGCAACCAAAGATACATCTATCGCAATCAAGATACTGAAAATGACTTTTAAATAGCCTATAAATTCTTTTTGTTTGTCTATTTTACCCATAAATCCATTATATCAAAGTTGTATATAAATGTCAAATCTTTGTACTCTCAGACCCAATCAAAAACTTAGACTTTGTAGCTAGAGAGATAGTCTATATAGGTGAAGTACCTCATGAGGTGCTTGTGAATGTACAGAAGAATGTTTTGGTTTTAGTGGGGTAGGGTTGTCATTGTCACCCGACCCCTAATTTTTGTCTTTAGCTATGATATAGGCTTCACTTGGCTGCAAGTTACCACTTGAAGCGTTACATCTTAAAGCCCATGATTGGTCTCCAAACTCTTTGATGGCTGCAAGTCCGAGTGAAAACTGAAAAAATTGTGATACGCTTTCTAAACATAAAAGAGCGACCACCTTTTCTTCTTGTTTATCTTCTAGTTTTACTTGTGTAAATATTTGACTGTATTCCAAACTTTTATTTTCAAAAGAAAGAGGTAATTCCGTTTTTTGAGTATTTGTATAACTACGATACGGGTTTGGCTGTGTCGCCCAATCCATATATCCTAAAGACTTAGCATATTGGAGTTGTGAATGTTTTGTTTCATTGTGATAGGTATAAACCATTTGTGTGTTTTTATTCATTGCCTATAGTAACCAATAATTCTAAATGTAATGAGCGTGACTTTAGTGCTAGAGGAATAGCCTTTATTTGTGGGGCAAGGTTGTCATGATGTAGAGGGGTCTGATGCACCTAAAGGTATTTCTTTTGGTCATTTGTGATTCGTTTTGAAAAAATGCATAATGAATAACCTGACGCCCTTGGTGCAGAGACATTTCTAGTACTAGCACCTACAGTATGTCTTCGGCTTACTTTAGTGTAATGTAACTTCAATAGCATTAGCATCACCCGACCCCTTGACTCCTTGACATTTCAATAGCATTAGCATCACCCGACCCCTTGACATCGACCCCTTGACATTTTATTTTCCAAGAGCTTAGAAAAGCATCGTCATTACTAGAAGCTCCTAATGTTGATAACAAACCTAGTGTCGATGACTTGAAAGCATTATTGGCAAACAAAACCAATACGCAAGAGAGGAATGAAACTATAGCAAAGGCATATAAACAAGGCTATTCTCAGCATATGATTGCTAAAGTGTTAGGACTCAATCAGGCAACTGTGCAGAGGATAATTAA